>JAICEG010000056.1 GCA_025924295.1 Vicinamibacteria bacterium | reverse complement strand
TTTGTCTGTCTAAGTGTCGATTTTGCCGCAGGATGCACACGGATCACCAATGCCAAGAGCGCTCCTGAGCGTCTCGGACAAATCCGGGATTGTCGAGTTTGCGAGCGGGCTCAATGCCCGAGGTTTCGAGCTCGTCTCAACGGGTGGCACTGCATTGACGCTCGAGCGTGCGGGCCTTCCTGTCCTCAGTGTTTCTACGGTCACGAATTTTCCGGAGATGCTCGACGGTCGAGTGAAAACTCTTCACCCGAGAATCCATGGTGGCATCCTCGCGCGCCGATCTCTTCCAGACGATCTCGCGGCCATCGCGCGTCACGACATCACGCCGATCGACATTGTCGTCGTCAACCTGTATCCGTTCGTGAAGGCGGCACAGAACCCGGACACGACGTTCGAGCACCTGATCGAAGAGATCGACATCGGTGGCCCGAGCCTGGTTCGTGCCGCCGCAAAAAACTTCGCCGATGTCATCGTCGTCGTCTCGCCGTCCGACTACGCAGCCGTGCTTGACGCCCTCGATCGGCAGGGTGGGCCGTCGAAGCGTTTCCAATTCGATCTCGCACGCAAAGCTTTCGCGCACACCGCGCGCTATGACGCAGCGATCGCGTCCACGTTGAGCGCAGTCACATCCGATGACGCGGGGTTCACGCGCGTGCCGCCTGGCCTGTTTCCAGACAGCCTGCCCGTTGACCTGCGCAAGGTGCGCGATCTTCGCTACGGCGAGAACCCGCATCAGCGCGCGGCGCTCTACTCGGGATTCGGCCCTCATCCCGGATATTCGATCCTGCAGGGGAAGGAACTGTCGTACACCAACCTGCTCGATCTCGACGCCGCGATCCGGATGGTGATCGAGTTCAAGGAGCCAGCGGCAGCCTTGATCAAGCACACCAATCCGTGCGGTGCGGCCACCGGTTCGAGCGCCGCTGATGCGTACGTTCGGGCACGCGAAGCCGATTCGCTGTCGGCGTTCGGCGCAGCGGTCGCGCTCAATCGGCCGATCGACGTCGAGGCCGCCCGTGCGATCGTCTCGACGCGTATCGATGCCGTCATTGCGCCTGCAGTGGAGGACGATGCGCGCGCGATTCTGGCGACCAGGGGCAACATGCGTGTCGTGGTGCCCGAACGAGTGGTGGCTGATACGGCTGCGCCATCATCAGCAGAAGATCTCGACATCCGCTCGATTGTCGGCGGCGTGCTCGTGCAGAGCCGGGACACGGTGACCGAAGCACACGCGCAGTGGCCGACTGCCGATCTTCAGGTCGTGACCAGGCGGCAGCCGACACCAGAAGAATGGCAAGCGCTGCGCTTTGCCTGGCGGCTGTGCGCGCACGTGAAATCGAATACGGTTATTTTCACGAGCGCCGACAGAACGCTGGCCATCGGTGCGGGGCAGATGAGCCGTGTTGATTCGGTGAACGTCGCCAGGATGAAAGCCGCGGCGATTCGCTCGGACCTGCTCGTCGGCTCCGTCGCCGCGTCCGACGCGTTCATCCCGTTCCGTGATGGGCTCGACGCCATCGCCGCCGCGGGCGCAACCGCGGTCGTGCAGACCGGCGGCTCGGTCAAGGACCAGGAAGTGATTGCCGCGGCGGATCAGTACGGCCTCGCCATGGTGTTCACCGGCAAGAGGCATTTCCGCCACTAGACGTTGCAACATTCTGTCGGGCTCCGCCGAAATATCGAGGCAGAGCCCAACACTGGTTCAGGATTGTTTGCGTCCCTGCCCGCCCGGCTGGGCCTCACCACCTTCGCGGGTGAACGCGCGCGAGCGGCGCCGGGTGCTGATACCGATCGTGTTCTGCACGTCGTTGATCCCCGGGATCGCCCACGCGATCTCGCCCACGTCGCGCTTGAGCCGCTTGTGTGGCACGGAGCCGCTCAACGTGACACGGCCGCCCTCGCAGCGGACCTCCACGTCACCGGCTCCCGGCAGCAGTTCCACGGCATCGTAGATGAACTCCTCGACATCCTGATCGTTGGCGGGGCCCTGTGGCTGACCGCGCCTGAGGCCGATCATCGCCAGCAGTGCGGACGCCGTGATGCCGTCGGGAACGACAAACGGCGTGCTCAACGGCATATGAATCATCGGCGCGCTTGCGCCGAAGCCAGCCAGCCCCGGCGTCGTCGGCCCAACTGGCGCGAATCCACTGGTCCGTGCGTAGGCGGCGAGCGGCGCCGTACCCGTGCCGACAGGGTTGTCGGCGCTGGCGAGAGGTCCGAAGCCCTGAAGTGATGGCGCGGTGAAAGCCTGGCCGCCGGCCGTTATCGGTGTCGGCAGCCATGCGAGTCCGGGTGATGACATGGCCATCCAGCCAGGGCCGGTCGATCCAAATGGTGCCTGCAGCATGTGGAATCTCCTTGTTCTCGATAATGCCAACTGTGGGTGGCGAAACCCGTGGTTGGGAAGCCCGCGGAGCGATCGTCCGCGGGCCGTCGAGTTCGCCTACATCAGTCGTATCTCCTCTTACATCACGTAGGCGGGCTGGCCGCCGAATGGTTGCGCGTGGCTCGACTGCGTCGCAGCGAACCAGGGCGACTGTCCAACGGGGGTCTGGAGTGGCTGCAGCCCCTGCGCATACGGTGTGGGATAGAGCTGCTGTTGCGCCAGCAGCAACTGGACCAGCTGCTGAATCTGGTGGAGCTGCAACGGCACGACGTGGGCCGCCTGCTGGATGGCGACCTGCAACCATTGCAGGATCTGTTGCGGCGGATACAGGCCAACGGCCCCCGTCGTGCCGGGATAGCCCGCGAGAGAGATTCCCGACATCTGTGGCGTCAACGATGGCGCGTAGGACGGATAGCCACCTTGCATGAGCCCGCTCCACGGTGCAGGTTGCGATGCAAAGCCCGCCGGCGTGCCGATTCCCTGTAGCGCTCCCATGTGCCCTCCTCGAGGTTGGATTGATGATGTTCGAAGCGGCCGTCAACGGATGTCCCACGACATTCCCGCAGGTGTAGCGGTGCGCGCATGCGCGCGGGCGTCGTGCCTGGACGATACGCGTCGTGTTCGATCCATCGACGGCTTCGGGATCGCGGTTCGCGACGCAAGCGTCGTACCTCGATGAAGGTGCCGGAGGGTTTCAGCATTCTCGCCTCGCCGGAACGCGCGCGCGTAATTCGTGCGCGCATCAGCGAGAGGATGTCAGTGTTGAGTAAACTCCGAATACTGAGCTTTCTCGCACGTCGCAACCACGACGACGATGCGATGATGACTTCATAACGAAAGACCGCGAGGTACTTACCCGATGGCACAGATCCTCGTGTATGGCGATTCGCTGACCTGGGGCATCGTGCCGGAGACGCGCAAGAGATGGCCGTTCTCCGTACGGTGGCCCGGCGTGATGGAGCGTACGCTCGCCGCATCTCGTCATGAGGTTCGTGTGATCGAAGACTGTCTCAACGGGCGGCGGACCGTGTGGGAGGACCCGTTCAAGCCCGGGCGGAACGGGCGCATCGGCATCGAACAGCGAATCGAGGTGAACTCACCGCTTGCACTGGTTGTCCTCATGCTCGGGACCAACGACTTTCAGTCGATGCATCAGTTCACCGCCTCGCATTCGGCGCAGGGTCTGGCGACGCTCGTCCAGGCGATTCGACAAGCGCCGATCGAACCCGGCATGCCCGTGCCGTCGATTCTCATCGTGGCGCCGCCGCCCATCGTGCATCCGAAGGGCAGCATCGCACCGAAGTTCGAGGGCGCGGCGGACAAGTCCGCCGGGCTCGCCGCCGCACTGTCGGCGGTTGCGAAAGAGCGTGGCTGCGAGTTCTTTGATGCCGGAACGGTCACCCCGACAAGCCTGGTTGATGGTGTTCATCTCGACGCCGATCAACACGAACGGCTCGGCCAGGCGATGGCCGATGTCGTTGCTCCGCTGCTGCGGTCCGGCTGAAGCCGGACACTACGTATACTCTCCGGCATGCCGACGTCGACGCCGTACAAGCCGCCTCACGTTCGCGAGATCACACCGCGCTCCGTTACGGTCGGTTTGCTCGTCGCGCTCGTCATCGGCGCCTCCTACCCGTACGTCGTTCTCAAGTTCGGCTTCGGTCCCAACATCTCCGTCGTCTCGGCGTTCTTTGGGTTCATGGCGCTCGGCCTGTTCTCGAAGAACTACAACCGCTGGGAGAACAACATCGTCCAGACGGCCGGCACGACGGCGGGGCAGATCTCGTTTCTCTGCTGGCTCCTCGCTGCGTTCGACATCCTCGCCGCCGAACCCGGCAGCGGGTTCGATGTCCGTCTCACCCCCGTTCAAACATTCATCTGGCTCTCGACCGCGGGTGTGCTTGGCGTGTTGCTCGCAGTGCCGCTGCGCAAGCACTTCATCGAGGACGAGAACCTCCCATTTCCTGACGGGATGGCCGCCGGCGAGACGCTCATCATGCTCGACTCCCGCGGCGAGCAGGCGCGCAGGTCGGCATTCGCGATGTTCGGCGCGCTGGCCCTGTCCGGCCTGACGTTCCTGGCCACGCAACTGCGTTGGGTGGTCGACAACATCCCGCTCGTCGTGAACGCGTTCTCCGCGCGCGTGGGCCTTGGCCTTGGCGTGTCGCTCCTCAACATCGGCTCCGGGATCATCATCGGCCTGCGGATCGGCGCCAGCATGTTGCTCGGTGGAATCATCGGATGGGTCATCGCTCCGCCGTGGCTGCTGTCGCAGGGTTTGATTGCACCCGATGCGCGGCGTGTGGACATCCTCCTGTTGATCATGTGGCCTGCCGTCGGGATGCTCGTCGCGGGTGGTCTGTCGGCGCTCCTGTTGCGATGGCCTGTGCTGGTCCGGACGTTCAAGGGGCTGGCCTCGTCAGCGAGTATGTCCGGCGATTTGCCTCTCCGCTGGGTCTGGTCGGGAGGCATTGTCGCGAGTGTCTTGCTGATCGCGGTGCAGTCAGCGTTCTTCAGTACCCCGGTCTGGCACTCCGTTCTCGCGATTCTGTTCTCCATTCCGCTGGCACTGGTCGCGCTGCGCGTGCTCGGTGAGACGAACTGGGGGCCGATCAGCACGATGGTGAATGTCGTGCAGGCGATATTCGGTGCGATCGCACCCGGCGATCTGCGCGCGAGCATGGTGTCGAGCGGCACCACGGGCGCGGTGGCGGCTGAATCCGAGGGGCTGATGCAGGATTTTCGCGCCGGCCAGATGATTCAGTCGACGCCGCGGATGCTGACCTATATGCAGCTCATCGCGGTTCCGGTTGGCGCACTCGCGCTCGCCTTCATGTATCCGCTGCTGCGCGACACCTACGGCGTGATCGGCGAGAACGCGCAGCTGCTCAGCCCGACGTCGCAGCGCTGGGTGGGCTTTGCGAAGCTGGTCACGACGGAACTCACCGGATCCGCGGCGTCGACACCTGAGGCCGCGGCGCGCGTATCCTGGATGATCGACTCGCTCCTCGTTGGCGGAGCGATCGGCGTTGCGCTGACGTTTCTCGAGCAGAAGGAGAAGTGGCGACCCTACGTGCCGTCGCCGACGGGCATGGGCATCGCGATGCTGATCCCGGTCAATGCGGTCACGATGATCTTCCTTGGCGCGGCGTCAGACAGGGTGTGGGCACGAACGTCGCCGGCGTCGCACGAACGCTACTCGATTCCGGTCGCGGCCGGATTGATCGCCGGTGAAGCGCTGGTCGCCGTAGTGATTCCGATACTGGTCACGATCGGCCTGATGCAACTGCCGTCGTAGGGCGGGTCTTGCTTTGTAGACCCGCCGTGCGCCGGGTCCGAAAATCAGGACCCGCCCTACGTCACACCCGCTTGCGCCGCGGTCACGGCCGCAATCAACTCCATCGTGGACGTCGTCGCCGGTCCAAACTTGCCGACGACGATGCCGGCGGCTTCGTTCGCGAGTCGCGCCGCCTCGCCAAGCGTTGCGCCCGAGCCCAGTGCCACGGCGAGTGTGGCAATCACCGTGTCTCCCGCGCCGGTGACGTCTGCGACTTCGCGCGCCGCGGCGGGGAGATGGCCTTCCAGCCCGTTGCTCAGCAGCCAGATCCCCTGATCGCCGCGCGTCATGAGCACATCACGGCAGCCGGCTCGCTCGCGGAAGATGCGTGCTGCGTCGCGGGCCTCATCCTCGCTGCGTACGCGTCGATGCGTGGCCGCCTCGGCTTCGTGATGATTGGGTGTCACGATCGTCGTGCCGCGGTAGTAGTCGAGATGCGGAATCTTTGGATCGACCAGCACCGGTATCGCGCGCTCGGCGGCCGTACCGACCAGAACTTGCATGACGCGTTTGGTGACGCATCCCTTCATGTAGTCCGACACGATGATGGCCGACGCGCGTGCGGCATGCTTGTGGATGTCCGCGATGATTCGATCTTCTATCTCACCGCCGATCTCGGCATCGCTTTCGTAGTCGATTCGAGCGACCTGCTGGTTGCGATCGGTGACCACGCGCGTCTTCGTGGTCGTCGGCCGGTCACCGTCGCCAACGAATGAGGGCGCGATGCCCGCTTCGCGGCAGGCCTGGGTCAGCGTCGCGGCTGCCTCATCGCGGCCGGTGACCGCGACGAGCGTGGCCTGTCCGCCCAGGGCCACGACGTTGCTGGCGACGTTGGCTGCGCCACCAATGCGATACATGTCGTGGTGGAAAGCCACGACCGGGACCGGTGCTTCCGGCGAGATTCGTGTCACGCGGCCGACAATGAACTTGTCGACCATCGCATCGCCGACGACGAGGATGTGGACGCCACTGGTGCGCGCGACGATCTCGCGCGCGCGCTCAGGCGCGAGGGCTGGGAGCAGCATCGTCGCGGCGGGCTGCCGCGAAGGGCAGAGTGACAAGAACGAGAAACAGCATCAGGAACTCGGAGTCGCCAAAGTTGTACTCGAAGAGACCGGCAGACAGCATCCCCGCAATGGCGGCGAGGCCGGCCGCCGCGAGAGTCTTCTCCTGCTCGGATCTGAAGACGCGGAACAGTCCGTGCGCGAGCAGCACGACGAACGCGATCCAGATGGCCAGTGCGGGCAGGCCACGCTCTGCCGCAATCTGCAGCGGGACGTTGTGCAGGTGCGGGTTCATGGCCTGTACGGCATCGGGATCCCGGTATTGCGTGTACAGCCTGGGGATCATGTTCGGCCCGACCCCGGTGAGCGGGAAGTCCCGCACCATCGCCGTTCCCGTTCGCGCCATGGCGAGACGATCGCGGTTGGTCGGGTCCCGCAGGTCGAACATCGAGACCATGCGATTGGTCACGCTGTCAGGCGCAAAGGCAAAGAAGAGTGCGACCACGACCGGCAGCAGCCCGAGAAGCCGAAGGTCTTTCAGGATGAACAGCACTCCGACCGCGACGCAGGCCCCGACCCATGCACTGCGCGTCAGCGTCAGCGACAAGGCGACGACCAGCGCCGGCATGACCAGCGCCGGCCATGTCCGGTCGCGCGCGCCGAACACGAGGCGCGACGCGGCGACGCCGATCACCAGCATCAGCGTTCCCGAATAGGTCATGTAATGACCCAGCGTGCCGCGCGGTCGCTGGCCCAGGCTGTCGAAATGCAGCATGCCGTACTGCACGATGCCGTACGCAGCCGCGGCGGCGCCGACCGTGATGATGACGTCCGTCACCAGCGTTGCGCGCTGGCCACGAGCCAGGTCGTAGACCGCCGGCACAATCAGGAAGAGCAGCAATTGCCGGTCGTCGAAGAAGCTGTCGGCGGGTGCGATGGCGAACGCCGACGAGATGAGCGTGACGGCCGCGTAGGCGAGCAGCGCCGCGAAAAACACCGGCGCCGTCGGCCGGCTCTTCTCGCGAACCAGGCCAACGATCCAGCAGAGGAGCAGTGCGCCGAGCAGGATTTGCGCTGCGGCAATCGAGATCTGTACCGCACCGACGAACCCGAGCAGCAGCAACGTCGTCAGCCGCTCGAGCCCCGGCGCCGTGTGGGCGTCGGGCATGCCGATGGTCGTTGCTCTCATCAGTGCACCACAGGAATTCTACGTTCGTTCGGGCCCGATCGGACCGCCTGATGGAAGCCGTGCTGCGAGCTCAGCGCCCGTTCGGCAGCGCCAATGACACGCTCCGGCCCCGTGCCCGTCAGGCACCTGAAGTCGCCCGGAACGCACACCCGTTGATGGCAGGGGCGGCACGGCAGCGGCCCGGGTTCGACGATTTCGGTGAACCATCGCGCGTCGCGCCAGGGAAACGACCGTTCAGCCAGCGTCGGACCGAGCAGCTCGACGATCGGCACGGGAGTCGTGGCAGCGATGTGCAGAGGCCCGCTATCGCCTCCAACGAACAGGGCGGCGCGTGCGATGAGCGCGCGCAGTTCGGTCAGTTGCAGCGGCCGCCCTTCGAGCACGGCGCTTCCCATTACCCCGAGCTGTTCACGGGCTGTCTCCGAGATCCGACGCGCGGCGTCGCCGTCGGACGGGCCCGACGTCAGGAAGACGCGCCGCGACTGGTCGGCGCGAATGAGCGCAACAACCAGAGACGCGAACGATTCCTCTGGCCAGCGCTTGAACCGCGTGCTCGCACTGACGTGAATGACGATCAGCCGGTGTTCGGCAGAGACCCCGGTCGCGGCAAGCTGCGCCTCCACTCGACGCGCCGCATCCACATCGTCCGGCATCTGCACGGGATCGCGCGCCGGATCCAGTGGCGGGATGCCCAGTGGGACGAGCAGATCCCACTGATTCATGACCGAGTGCCGCGGCGTCAACTGTCGCGCCCGTGGGACGGCGTCGGTATACATCCATGATCGGCCGGGAATCGTGTAGCCGATCCGCTTCGCGGCCCGGCTGGCCCAGGTGAGCCAGGCGCTTCGTGGCCCTCCATGCAGATCGATCGCAACGTCGTGGCGGCCGCGCGCCAATCGTCGAGCGGCATCGACGTCGTCCGTGAGCCGCGAAAGGCCGTGGCGGCGCGGAACGATGATGAGTTCGTTGATATCGGGATTCCCTTCGACAATCGGTGCGGAGTCGGGCTCGACGACGTAGGAGATGTGGGCTCGAGGATAGTGCCGGCGGAGGGCAGCGATGAGCGGGGTTGTGAAAACTACGTCTCCAATCGGGCGCAGTCGAACGAGCAGTATGCGCACTACTCGGGGTCCACGGTCGCCTCGTCAATCAGCATCACTGGAATGTCGTCCTTGATGGGATAGACTCGGCGGCACTTGTCACACTTGAGGCCCTGGCTGTTGTTGACCAGTCGGACGGGGGTCTTGCAGTTGGGGCAGGCGAGGATTTCGAGCAGTTCCCGGTCGACGGGCATAGGCCTCCGTTTACGGTTAAACTCCGGAACTATAACATCTTGGGCTAAAATCGTTTAGCCATGCCTTACACCCGCGCCGCCTCGTCGCTGCTTCTCGCTGCCCTTCTCGTCGGGCTCGTGCCGGGCGTGTCAGGTGCACAGGGTACGTCGCAGGCGTACCTGTCGTTTCTCATGGCACGTCGGCTCGAAGCCGAAGGCGACAACTCCGGTGCGCTCGCGGCGCTGAAGCGCGCCGCGGCGGCCGATCCGAAGTCGGCCGAGATTTACGCCGAGATGGCGGGCTTCCATCTGCGGCGCAACGAACGTCCCGAGGCCGAAGCGGCCGCAAAAGCCGCACTGGCGATCAATGCAGACAACGTCGGTGCGAATCGTGCGCTCGGCTTGATCAACGCCGCGGCTGTCGAAGGGGCCACCGCCAAGGACAGTGCGACGCAGATTCAAACCTCTCTGCGCGACGCGATCATGTATCTCGAGCGTGCGGTGCGTGTCTCGGGGCCGACGGCCGAGGTCACGCTGCACTACACACTGGGCCGCTTGTATATCCGCAACGGCGAAGCCGACAAGGCCATCGAGTCGCTCTCGCGCGTGCTCAGTCAGAACCCCGAGTCCGTGCAGGGGCGTTTGACGATGGCGCAGGCGTACGCGGCCAACAAGGATCTGAAAAGTGCGATCGCCACGTTGCAGGAGATTCTCGAGTACGAGCCGCGCGTGGCCTCGGCGCTCGGACAGTATCAGGAGCAGGCGGGACTCCTGTCCGAGGCGGTTGAGAGCTACACGGTCGCGCTCGCCGTGACGCCGCGCAGTCGCGAGTTGAAGATTCGCAGGATCGCCGCGCTGCTCGAGATGAAGGACTTCTCCCGTGCCGCCGGCTTTGCCGGCGAGGGACGCAAGCAGCACCCCGACGATTCGCGGTTCGTCCGCCTGCAGGCGCGTGCGCTCTTCGATAGCGGCGACCGATCGGGTGCGATCTCGCTGCTCGAACAGGTCACGAAGTCGTCACCGAAAGATACCGACACGCTCTTCACACTCGCCGATGTCTACGCGGATGCCGGTCGCGGCAACGATGCGGAGCGCGTGCTGCGTCAGATCGTGGCAGCGGAGCCGATGAATGCGGGTGCGCTCAACTACCTCGGCTACCTGCTGGCCGTGCGCGGAGATCAGCTCGACGAGGCCATCCAACTCGTGCAGCGTGCACTGAAAGAGGAGCCCGACAACGGTGCGTACCTCGATAGCCTTGGGTGGGCGTACTTCAAACGCGGTGATCTCGACGAAGCGGAAAAGTATCTCGTTGCCGCCGTCAAGCAGATGCCGGACAACTCCGAGATCCAGGAGCACCTCGGCGATCTCTACGTGCGGAAGGGCCGCTTCGCCGACGCGGTCGATGCGTACTCGCGTGCGCTGTCGGGCGACGGCCAGGACGTGGACAAGGTATCGATCGAAAAGAAGATCGCCAGTGCAAAAGGCCGCATGCAAAATGCGAAATGACGTCGCCTGCTAGGTCTGCGCCCGAAGCAGCCCGCAGCCGTACCGGTGGCATTTCGAAATTTGCATTCTGCATGGCATTCGTCGCGCTGAGCGCGGCGTGCGGTGCGCGACGAATTCAGCTCCCATCGGATCCCGGCTCACCTTTCTCCGACTACTCACAGGTCCACGCGGAAGCCACGACGGCATGCCGTGGCGCGCGCACGATGACAGCCGAACTCGGACTTCGCGGACGTGCCGGAGGCCGTCGTCTGAGCGGGCGCCTCGTGGCAGGTTTCGAGCGGCCCGCCTCGATGCGGCTCGAGGCCGTTGCCCCCTTTGGTCCGCCTGGATTCATCCTGGCCACGCGCGGCACGGACGCCGTGCTCCTGTTGCCGCGCGACGAACGTGTGGTCCGGGGAGAATCAGCCGAAGAGATTCTCGGAGCGCTCACGGGTGTGACGCTCGCACCGTCTGATCTGCAGGCGATCCTGACCGGCTGCATCGCTCCGGCGACGAAGGCTGTCGGCGGACGGATGCATGCGAACGGGTGGGCGTCGATCGATCTCGAGGGCGGCGCGACGATGTATCTGCAACGGATGGGGGCGTGGCGGATCCGCGCCGCGCGCCGCGACGGCTGGGACGTGGATTACCCGGTGTGGCAGGGCGCCTTTCCGCAGACGATTCGGCTTCAGTCGCAGAGTGCTCCGGCAAGCGTCGACATGACGGCGACGATGTCGCAGATCGAGGTGAACGTGGATGTGGATCCAGCGGCGTTCACGGTTGATGTCCCGCCGAACGCCAGCCCGTTGAGCCTCGAGGAACTGCGAGCGGCGGGACCGTTGGGGGAGCCTCAGTGAGCCGGACGAAAGCGGCGCCCCTTCCGCGACCGGTGACCGTTCGCGCCCACGCCAAGATCAATCTCGATCTGCGAGTGCTGGGCACCCGGCCTGACGGGTTTCACGAGCTGCGTACCGTGTTCCAGGCGCTCGCGCTGCACGACACGATCGAGTGCGTCCCGCGCGCCGGCCCCTTCGGGATCGAGTGCGAGACGGCGGGCGTCCCGCTCGATCGATCGAATCTCGTGTGGCGCGCGGCCGAGGGTTTGTGGCGCGCGTTGCGAAGGGACGGGCCGGTCAGGGACGTCCTCGTGCGCCTGCGCAAACGGATTCCATTGCAGGGAGGACTCGGCGGCGGTAGTGCCGATGCGGCGGCGACACTCGTGGGCCTCGCGCACGCCTGGCGGGTGCCGCTGCGGCCGAATCAATGCGTCGACGTCGCGGCCAAGCTGGGCGCGGACGTTCCTTTCTTCCTGTCAGGAGGAACGGCGCTCGGGCTCGGAAAGGGCGATGAGATCTACCCGCTTGCCGATCTCCCGCGTCATTGGGTCGTGTTGCTCATACCCGGGTTTGGCGTCGCATCCATCGATGCCTACGCCTGGTACGACTCGGAGCGAGACCTCGGGCATGGGCCGGGCGTACGCGAAGCGCAGTACGTTCCCGGGCCCTGGCCGTCACGGGCCGCGCAGATGATCAACGACCTGGAAGCGCCGATTGCGCGACATCATCCCGAGATCGAGCAGATGAAGACCGCCCTGCGGCGGGCGGGGGCATTGGCAGCGGCGATGTCGGGAAGCGGGTCCACCGTATTCGGCTTGTTTCAGAAGCGAAAGGACGCCGTCCTGGCCGTTGAACGGCTGTCAGGAGCGGGCTGGCGGGTGATCCTGACGGAGTCGCTTGGTCGCGGCGAGTACTGGCGGCGCAGCCGTCCGGGGATGCTGAACCTTGCGAGGAGCCACAAGTCTCGTTTACACTAAGGGTTTGCACCACCGCCGCTGAGCGACTCCAGTAGATTTTCTCACGCAGCGTGTAGCTGAACCCCTCGGCGTCCGGGCGACGAGGTGATGTGGTGGGGCGTGGCCAAGCGGTAAGGCGCGGGACTTTGGATCCCGTATTCGGAGGTTCGAATCCTCCCGCCCCAACCAACTCGGCGACGCTGGTGCGCCCGGAAACGCGAAGGTCTCCGCCGTGGACGATCGGCCGGGGCTACTACTGTGAGCATGAGACGACCTCTCAGCGGTGAGGGCCTTCTGTCGACCGGATACGGCGACCTCAAGGTGTTTTCCGGCAGCGCCCACCCGCAGTTGACGAAGGAAATCGCCGACTGCCTCGGGATACCGCTTGGGCAGGCGCGTCTGCGTCGGTTCCCCGACAGCGAGGTCTCGTTTCAGATCGACGAGAACATTCGCGGGGCGGACATCTTCATCGTCCAGCCGACGTCGAATCCGGTGGACCAGCACCTGATGGAGCTGCTGGTCATGATCGATGCGTTTCGCCGGTCGTCGGCGTCGCGCATCACGGCGGTGATTCCGTACTACGGATACGCGCGGCAGGATCGCAAGGACAAGCCGCGGGTGCCGATCTCGGCGAAGCTGGTCGCGAACCTGCTCAGCGCCGCTGGCACCAATCGTGTGCTGACCATGGATCTGCACAAGGCGCAAATTCAGGGGTTCTTTGACATACCGGTCGACCACTTGTTCGCGGCGCCGGTCATCATCGAGTACATCGCGCGATTGCAAATGCCGAACCTGACGATCGTTTCACCCGACGCGGGTGGTGCCGAACGTGCGCGCGCCTATGCCAAGCGGCTCGATGCCGAACTCGCGATCGTCGACAAACGGCGCACCGAGGACGGGACGGCCGAGGTGATGAATGTCATCGGTGATGTCCAGGGACGCACCTGCATCCTGCAGGACGACATCATCGACACGGCCGGCACCATCCAGAAGGCCGCCGGCGCGCTGAAGGAAGCTGGAGCCAATCGCGTCCTGGCGTGTGCCGTTCACGGTGTGCTCTCGGGACCGGCCCTCGAGCGGATCGAGAAATCACCGCTCGATCAGCTGATTGTGACCAACTCGGTGCCGCTGCGCGGCGAGGGGCAGAACTGCAAGAAGATCGTCGTGCTCCCGGTGGGGCGGCTCCTTGGGCAGGCGATACGGAATATTCACGAAGAGACGTCGGTCTCGTCGTTGTTTGTGTAAAGAGGTTCACGCTTCTCAGTTCTCGCTTCTCGGTTCGGGTTCAGGTTCGCGGTTCGTGATTCGTGGTTGAGCGGGCGTCGTGCCAACTGGCTGGCAGGGAAACGTCGCATCGAGTTGCGAACATGAACGTGAACACGAAGTGAGAAGTGAGAACCGAGAAATTCGCACTACAGAGGGCAGTATGGACGCGACATTAGAAGTAGTCAAAAGAGAAGGCCGCGGCAAGAACGAAGCGAATCGTCTGCGTGCCTCGGGCAGGATCCCCGGCGTCGTCTATGGAACTGGTGCGAAGGGCAAAGCGCCCGAGGGCGTTGCCGTTGCCGTCGATCCCAAGGCTCTGCTGAAGATCCTGCATTCGGACTCGGGCGCCAACACGCTGATCACGCTGTCGCTCGATGGCGCCCAGTCACGCGTGATGGTGAAAGAGTATCAACTCGACCCGATCACGCATCATCTGCTCCATGCCGACTTCTACCAGCTCGCGATGGACAAGGCGATCACCGTCACCGTCCCGATCGAGATCAAGGGCGAGTCGAAGGGTGTGAAGGTACAGGGTGGTCTGCTCGACTTCGTAACCCGCGATATCGAGGTGGAGTGTCTCCCTACTGACATTCCCGAGCATATCGAGGTGGACGTGACCGAGCTGATGCTCCATCAGTCGATTCGCGTGCGCGATCTGGCCCAGGACCCGAAATGGAAGGCGGTCACCGATGCTGACACGATGCTCGTGCACGTCGTGATGCCGAAGGCCGAGGAGTCGGCGACGGCAGCGGCGGCGGAAGCGGCACCAGCGGCAGCGGCCGAGCCCGAGGTCATCAAGAAGGGCAAGACCGAGGAGAAGGAAGAAGAGAAGAAGAAGTAGTTCGCTCCATGAAGCTCATTGTGGGTCTGGGCAATCCCGGGCGCGAGTACCGCGAGACCCGCCACAACGTCGGCTTCATGGTGGTGGAGGAAATCGCCAGGCGCTATGCGCTCAGCTGGTCGCAGGCGCCGTCGCAGGTTCCGGACGCATTCATCGCCAAGCGCTACGGCACTGAGCCGTTGATGCTGGCCAAGCCGCTGACCTACATGAACCTCAGCGGCGACGCGGTCGCGGGCCTGTCGCGGTATTACGATGTGTCGCCTGGCGACGTGCTGATCGTCGTGGACGAAGTCGCGTTACCGTTCGGGAAGCTGCGCGCGCGGGCGCGTGGATCGGCGGGCGGGCATAACGGTCTCAAGTCGGTGATCGAGCGGCTCGGGACCACGGAATTTCCCCGGCTTCGGCTGGGGGTGGGGCGCGGAGACGGCAGGAGAGACCTTGCCGACCACGTGCTCTCGATATTCGAGCGCAGCGAACGTGCTGAGCTCGAAGCGTTCATCATCAGGGCGGCGGACGCCGCCGAGATGTTCGTCGCGGAGGACATCCTGAAGGTGATGAACACGTACAACCCGGACGCCGCGGGTCCGGAACTTGACTGACTCCTTGCTGCTCGAAGGTGGGCAGCCGTAGTCCATAAGGAGACTTATGAACCGGAAGTACGAACTCGTGTACGTCGTGTCGCCGGAAGCGTCCGACGAACAGGTGGCCGATCTGCACACGCAGGTCGAGGCCATCGTCCAGCGAATCGGCGGCCAGATCGAGAAGACCGAGAACTGGGGCCGTCGCAAACTTGCCTACGAAATCGGCCGGCACAAGGAAGGCACCTACGTCCTCGAGGTGCTCCTCGGCGGTGGCGAGCTCATGAAGGAGATCGACCGCCGTCTCAAGGTGACCGACCTCGTCATTCGCCATCTCGTTGTTCGCGTCGACGAGGAGCAGGGCGTCGTCGAGCGCACGCGTAGCCGTCGGACCGAAACCAGCCGCCGCCGCCGCGTCGCGCGCGGGCTGCCCGCCGATCGCCAGCCGGGCGAGGGACAGCGTGGCGAGGTGGATGACGACCGCGACGATCGCTTTGACATGGGGGAGGAGCTCCGATGAACGGCAAGAAGAGTTTCGGAGGCGGAGGCCGCGGCAAGGGCGCAGCGGGCCAGCAGGGCAAGGACGGTCAGCGTCGCCCGATGTTCCGGCGCCGCAAGGTCTGCAAGTTCTGCTCGGACAAGATCGACGACATCAACTACAAGGACGTGCGCATGCTGATGCCGTTCGTCCCCGAGCGCGCCAAGGTGTTGCCGCGACGCATTTCAGGTACCTGCGCGCTGCATCAGCGGAAACTGCGCACGGCGATCATGCGCGCCCGGCAGCTGGCGCTGATCCCGTACACGACGGAGTAAGCCATGGAAGTCATCCTGAGAGAACACGTCGACAACCTCGGCCGCCGCGGGGAGATCGTCAAGGTTGCGGCGGGCTACGCGCGCAACTACCTGCTGCCGCGCAAGCTGGCGCTGCCGGTGACCGAGGGCAACAAGAAGCACGTCGAGCGCGAGCGCAAGATCATGGAGATGCGCGAGTCCGAGGAGAAGGGGCAGGCGGAAGCCATGTCTTCGAGGCTCGCGCTCATCGAGATCTCGATCGCGCGCCGCGTCGGAGAGACCGATCAGCTCTACGGCTCGGTCACCGCCGTCGACATTGCCGACTTCCTGAAGAGCAAGGGCTTCGAGATCGATCGGCGCAAGCTGATTCTGCCCGAGCCGATCAAGACGCTTGGCGACCACAAGGTGCCGCTCAAGCTGCATCG
>JAICEG010000055.1 GCA_025924295.1 Vicinamibacteria bacterium | reverse complement strand
TTCTGGGCTTTGCGGTCTTCATGTGTGTCCGGGGGGACGTCGACGGTGGGGCGCCCTGGCCCACGCCTGCCCGCCGCGGGATTGCGACAGACGGCCCGTTAGCGGGCGAGCGGATCGGGCCGCACCTGGAACTTGACGACCTTGCCCTTGGTGCCCTTGCCGCCTTCGATGTGCCATACGAAGTGCGTGCCGTAGTTGGCGTAGAGCGCGCGCCCCTTCCAGCCCGCCTTCGGATCATCGATGCGCCCGTCGAGGCCGCGCGAGTAGAACCCGAGCGGATACGGCACGCGCAAGGTGGTCCACTGACGCGTCTGCGGATCGAGCACCAGCAGCGAGTCCGAGTTCGAGCCGGTGGCTATCGGCTTGTTCGCGCCAAGCCCGAGGATGTTGTGCTGGTCGACCCAGTTGTAATAGTGGAAGTCCGCCGGGATGTTGGTGCCTTTCAGCTTCGGCCCGGTCGTCTGATAGAGCGTCCACCCCTCGGGGCACTCGCTGCCGTCGACCTTGCGCGGACCGGTGATCGCCTTGCACTTGCGGCGATCGAAGCTCGCCATGTGGCTGCTGGCCGCGAGCGCCGTCCACACCACGCCGTTGAGGTCGATGTCGACACCGCGCGGATCGAAGCCGGGCTCGGGCACCTTGTAGATCTCCGTGATGCAGGACTGCGGCGGATTGTTGCCGCGATCCACGCGCACGAGGTATCCGGGATACCGCTCGGCGACGCCCCAGACGGAGTTGTCAACGGGACTCGGGATCACTCCATAGAGGCTGAAGCTGACCATCGTGTCCAGCTTCGGATCCGGTCCGGCGGACGCGGTGCCACGCGCGCCGGCCGCGCCGGGAGCACCCCCGCCGGTGGTGTCACCCGCATACAGGAGTGACTCGCCGCGCGCGGTAATCTGATTCCACGGCGGCGCCGTGATGCGGCCATCGCCGTTGGTGTCGACGACCTGTCCGCACCAGCCGACTGCCTTCTGCTCGTCCTTCGTCTCGTCGTACACCTTCGAATCGATCCACCCGACGATCGGGCCCGACAGCTCGTTGAAGTACACCGTCTCGTTCGCATCGTTGTCGAACTGCAGGTGATGCGTCGCGTAGCAGGTGTCGATCAACACGAACTGCTTCGTCCGCGGATCGTAGAACGATGCCTGACGGCCGCTGTTGCGGAGCGGGAACCACGCCGCGAACTTGTTGTTCGTGTCGTAGCACCACGACGCGTTGGCGTTGGGCCGGATCTTCGACGTCAGCCACACGCGCCCCTTGCTGTCGAGCATCGGGTTGTGCGGGTCCGCCGGGTTGTACGGCGGGTTCGCCCACAGATGCTCCTCGCCCCACCACAGCGACGGGCGATTCGGTTTCGGGAAGCGTGACGGCACGCTGGCGCGCGGCGCGCGAGTCGGGATCTCGATCTCGTCGGTCGAGTTCGCGCTCGGGTTCAGGACGACGAGCGATCCGTGTCCGGCGGAGACCGCGTAGATCGCGCCGCTCGCGTTGACGGTCGGGCGATTCTTGTCGGTCGAGACCAGGTCGTGCATGAACGAGTGATCGTCGCCGACGTCCCAGAGCGTCAGCACCAGGTTCCTCTCGATGCCCGTCGGTCTGGGCGGGATCGCTGACGGCACTTCACCCTTGGCGATGCGCTCGGTCCAATCGGCATACACCTTGAGCGAGCGGCCCTGCCCCTGGTTGTTGATCACGCCGTACATCGAGTTGCCGCGCACGCCCGTGCCCAACCGCCACTCCCAGGCTTCGGCGTGCGTCTTCAGTTCCGGCTTCGCCTTGAGGACGTGGTCGACGCTTCTCGTCAGCTGGTTGCCGAGCTGATGGCAGAAGTTGCAGTCCGACTTGAGCGAGTTGACCCAGTGGTTCTGGGACTGCATGTTCGGCCCGAGGCCGTTCCCCTGCGGCCCGGTGCCGGGGAACTCGCTCACCGCCGGCGGTTCGAGCATCGACAGCCAGTAGTCGCCGGGATAGATCTTCGCGGCCTCCTGCGGCGTCTTCGCGGGATTCACTTTCAGCGTGACGGGCGCCGTGCCCGGCTTCATCTGCTGTCGCTCGGAATCAGCCAGCCCGTAGCCGCGCACGAAGACGCTGTAGGTGGCGCTCGGCAACTCGGGCACCATGAATCGGCCCTGATCGTCGGTGACGACGATCTTGATGAAGTTGGTGGGCAGATCCTTCGTCTCGGCAATCACCCAGACGCCCGCTTCGGGACCCTTTGCGCCCTGCACCACGCCGGTGATGAAGCCGGCCGGGGCGGCTGGCGTCTGCCCGTGTATCGTGACAGAGATGACCGCGGCCGCCAGCGCCGCAAGTGCTCCACCGAAGAGCGCACGTTGAATCTTCACAGCACGTCTCCTGTTCCTATGACAACCGTCAACAGATTAGCCGGACAAGTATAAAACCGCGGTTATCATCGTGACCAGCCTGAGGAGGCCTATGAAAGACAGCAGCGCCCGGCCAATCGAGCTCGATTCCGCCATGGTGGCCCATCTGGAAGAGGTCGCGAAGAAATACAAGCTCCCCGATATAGGTAAGGCCGTACGGTGTCTGGTCAACTACTCGCGTGAAAATCCGGAGCGTTCAGACGAAATCTTCGACGAAGTCCGTTGCGTGGACTGCTGAACGTCCCCGCTGCGGCCGTGGAATTTGAGTGAAATTTGCCGGACTCACCCGGCAAACGGCGCCCGACGCATGGTCACCTTCGGGCAGGCGATTCGAGTTCCGGCAGGTTGCCGTCCGCCGTCTCCGGATCGCGCTCCTCGGCTTTCTCCTCGACGATGATCTCGATCGCCTTGCGCTTGTCCTCGTTGAGCATGTCGTAGATGGCGCCCGACGTTCCAGGACCAGGATGGCCGCTTCGCCGCCGCCGTCGCACGCTGATGACCGCGGCAAAGAACAGGATGAAGAACGCGAGCCACGCGATCGACACGGCGTCCATGAGCCGATCCTCCCACTTTTGACATTTGACCGCGAGCAGGGCGAAGCTTTCGTCGAGGTGAACGATGGTCAGACTCATCCGGTGCGTCGGCCTGGTCGCTCTCGCTTTCGCCCTGGCACTCCCGGCGCAGGCACATCACTCCTTCGGCGCCGAATACGACGGCAACAAGCCGGTCACCCTCAAAGGCGTCGTCACCAAGATCGAATGGACCAACCCTCACAGCCACTTCTCGCTCGACGTGAAGGATGAGAAGGGACGCACGGTCTCGTGGCAGTTCTCCGGATACACGGTGAACGCGCTGTATCGCACCGGCTGGAAGCGCGACGTCACGATGAAGGTCGGCGACACCGTGTCGGTGTTCGGCTGGCGCGCGAGGGATGGCAGCAACTCGGCACATGCGAGAGAGGTCACGTTGGCCGACGGCAAGAAGCTGTTCTACGGACCTCCGGCAGGAACTGGCGAGGGCGGCGCCGCTCCGGCGGTGAAGCCATGACGCGGCTGCTGTTCGTCCCGGCGATCGTTGCGACGTTCGCGTGCGCCGCATGCGGGTCTCCGCAGTCTGCTTCGAACGAAACGGCGCCAGCCACGACCGCCAGCGGTGTCCCGCGCACGGCTGATGGGAAGCCAGACCTGTCTGGTGTCTGGCAGGGCGGCAACGGCAGAAAGGGAACGTGGGAGGAAGCGAACTCCGGCCTCGGCGTCGGCGGCACCGGGCTCGATCCGTCCGCGCCCGCGAATCCCGCTTCTCAGCAGGTCATTACCGATCCCGCGCCCTACAAGCCCGAGGCGGCCGTGAAGGTGCGCGAGTCGTTCAATAGGCGCGGCATCGACGATCCGGCCGGGCTGTGCCTTCCGCTCGGTGTACCTCGGATCTCGCTGGTGGGTCTCTTTCCGATTCAGATCGTGCAGACGCCGACGCAGATCGTGATCCTGCACGAGTACATGGGCGTGTTTCGTGTGATTCCCTTGAACGTCGAACACCCGTCCGACATCGTTCCCACCTACATGGGGACCTCCGTCGGGCGCTGGGAGGGCGACACGCTGGTCGTCGAGGTGATCGGCTTCAACGACAAGGGCTGGCTCACCGGAACGGGGACGCATCATTCCGACGCGTTACGCGTGACGGAACGCTATACCCGCGTCGACAAGGATCAGATCGACTACGTCGTGACGATGGACGATCCGAACGTGTTCACCGAGCCCTGGACCATCAAGACCACGCTGATGCACCGCGAAGGCACGCGTCTACAGGAGTACGTGTGCGCCGAGAACAACGTGGAGATGGAGCGCTTCGCGAAGATCCTGCGGGAAGGCGTTCAGTTCACGCGCTGAAACGCACCCGTCGCGTCGCTTCACTTCTCCGTCGCGTCGCGACCGTCTCGCGGCGCGCCGGTGCCCGAGGAACCAACGAACAGGCGGCGGCCATCCGCGAAGGTCAGATCGCGCCCGTTGCCTTTGAGCGATCCATCCTTCGCCCGGAATCCTTCGACCAGGATCTCCGAACCGTTGGGCAGCGACTTCTGCGTGAATCCCCGTCGATAGAGCGCGTTCGGCGGCCCGCCTTCGATCATCCAGCGCTCGACCTTGCCATTGGCCGTCTTGACGTCGAGATGAATCCACGTGTGCGGATTGATCCATTCCATCTTCACGACCGTCCCGCGCAGCTTGAACGGCTTGTTCGCGTCGAATTCAGCGGCGAACGCATGGTGCGCCGACATACGCGTCGTGGCGAACATCAGAGCGGCAGCGGCAATCAGCAGCACGAGCCTGGTGGCCATGGTCCTTACCTCGTTGACGTCCTGGCGGCATCGCTTCGACCACCGCGCAGAAGGTTCGGCATCGCGTAGTTTCCTTCGTGACAGGCGTACTCGTAGATCTGTGTGTCGTCCGAGAGCCTCGAGATCGGAATCACCGCCGTCCACGGTCTGGTGAACGTCGTCGGATCCTGGACGGTGACGGTGTACTCGATCGTCGTGGGGTCTACCCGCTTGAAGCGTTCGACGAGGTGAAGCGATTCCGACGGCCTGGTCCAGATGCTGGCCCACTCGTAGTTGGTCCGGTCGATGAAGTTGCTCGTCTCGACGACGAGCGTGTCACCGTCCCAGCGGCCAACGGCATTGCCGAACCACTGCCGAATGGATCCCTCTCCGGTCACCGGCTTGGGGGAAGCGGAACCGCCCTGGCTGGACGCGATCGGAATGATGCGACGATCGCGATACTCCTCGTGGAGGATCGTCACGTAACCGGGACTCTGCACGATGCGATTGTGGCCGCCGTTCGGTCCCTGCCACATCATGCCGGTGACGCCGTCGGTCAGGCAGCGTTCTCCTGTGTCGGGGTCCAGGTACGACTCGAAGGGGCCGACGCCGTAGCGCGCCGCAGAACGTGCTTCCGCTTTCTTCGCGTCAGCGGTGTACGGGATCCGGCCATCGGGAGGATCGACGACGAGCGACGTGCGATTGGAGACCTGACGAGGCCGGCCATGATCCTGCCAGAAGCTGTTGTACTCGTTTCCGCGAATGGGTGATTCAGCCACCGAGCGGCGTCCAACCGCAGCACCCTCGAGACCTGCGAGTCGCCTCTCCGCCTGCTCCGCCTCGATCTTCTGGCGCTCGGCTACTTCCTGATCGGTGAGCGCTTCGCGCCCCTCGAACTGAGCTGGCCGTTCGAGGGGAATCGCTCCCTCATACCGCCAGACACCCTGAAGATCCGGATCGCCCCAGGCCGTGCGCGGAGTCGCCGACGCGGGTGCATCGAGAGATGGCGGGCCGCCGCACGCAGGCAGAGTCACGACACCAATCACACCGACCACCAGTACCACCACCGCGACGAGACTTCGAAACGGCATCTCGCTACTCCGCTATTTGTTCGGCGTTCCCGTAGCCGGATCGATGACACCAAGGTGCCCGTACATCAATTGCTCGACGAACTCCACGCACTTGTATTCGAGGACCTGCGCATCCGATTCGAGGCGCCGGTAGAGCGGCATTCGCATCTTCCATGGACGCGTGAACACCTTGGGGTCCTCGATGGTGGCTTCGTACATGAGGTGATCCTGGCCCACACGCGTGTAGCGCTCGGTCACCTTGAGTGCCTCGCTATGGAAATTCCCCGCTCTGTCGAACCACGTCTCCTCGTTGAAGTCGGTCACGTCGACGACGAGCGTGTCACCCTCCCAGCGGCCGCGCGACCATCCCATCCAGCTCGGGCTGGGGCTGTCCGGAACCGTATCCATGTGGATGGTGCGCGTGGTTCCAGCGAATTCGTAGGCGATGAGAATCTTGTCCGCGCCCTGAAGAATCTGAAAGGGATACGGCATGTAGGTCGCGCGCGGCACGCCCGGCATGAAGCATTTGACCTCGGGATCGCGCTCGAGCCAGTTGTCTGCGTTCTCTTTCTTCCGCTCGAGCGCCCAGGGTTGATACGGGATCTCGTTGCCTTCGACAACGCCCGCGCCTGCCGGCACACCACCGACGGCTCCGAACGGCCGCACCACGGGCGCGGGGACCTCCACGCGAGTCGCACGCACGAGCCCGGGCGTGGAAGAGCGCGGTACCGCCGGGATGATGGCCATCGCCGGCCGGGCGGGATGCGCCTGGATGTCGAAATTGGCCGTGTTGAGCGCCTGCCACACGCCGTTGAGATCGGGCGCACCGTTTGCGGTTCGCGGCGCCTGATACGCTTCCGCGCTACTCGGTAGTGGAAGGTACGGCCGCAACGCGACCCCAGCACCGACAGCGGCAATGACGATGGCGATCTTCGCGACGACTCCCACGTGGTGACCCCTTACCGTAGGGCGGGTCCCGTTTTGTGGACCCGCCGGGTCTCAAGGACAAGACCCGGCCTACGATTAATTCCTACGATTAATTCGTCCTGCTGATTCGATAGAGCTTCGAGGCCGTGCGGACGATCAGGCTGCCGCCCGCTACCGCCGGTGTTGCCAGCGCCATCTCGTTCAACGAGTTCTTGCCGAGCACCTTGTACTCCGGCCCTGCCTGCACCACGTAGGTATCGCCGTCCTCGCTCAGGGCGAACACCTTGCCGTTGTACGCCCAGGGTGACGCCGTAAACGTGGCGGTGTCGGTGCTGATCCGCTGGCGTCCGTAGATCGCCTTGCCAGTCGCAGGGTCGTTGCAGGTCAGGAAGCCGCGATCGTGCAGCACGTAGTAGCAGCCTTGATAGACCAGCGGTGATGGATGAAACGTCCCGAGTGTGCGGTCCGCCCAGGCAATGAAGTCGTTGCTCGTCGCTTCCGCCTTGAGGGAGATGTCGCCGGCCGCTCCGGGCTTGATGGCGTAGGCCGGCCGGAGCGAGCTGGCCGAGTACCCGGACATGACATAGAGCAGGCCGTTCGCGGCAAAGGGGCTCGGGACGGCGAATGTCGACATCCCGGTGAGATGCCAGAGCAGCTTGCCGTTGACGTCATAGGACCGGACGCCGCCTGTCGCCGCGGTCACGATTTCCGTGCGCTGCGAGTTCGTCCACACGAACGGTGTCGTCCAGTTGCTCTTCTCATCGCGATCGACGCGCCAGGCCTGATTGCCGGTGCGCTTGTCGAAAGCTGCGATGAACGAGTGCTCTTCGTTGTCGTTGACGATGTAGACGTGCCTGTCGTCGACGACCGGCGACTTGGCATGGCCGAACCCGGTCTGCATCTCGAAGGCGTCCATCGGCTTTGACCACACCGGCTTGCCGTCCATGTCGAGGGCAAAGAGACCGACGTCGCCGAAGTAGGCATAGACCCGCTCGCCGTCAGTGACCGGCGTCTCGGCGGCGTAACTGTTTTTCAGGTGTCTCGACTTCGCGGGAACACCGCTGTGCACGACTCGCTCCCAGCGAATCCGACCGGTCTTCAGCTCGATGTCGTACACCACCCAGCGATGAGGCGCCGAAGGCTTCGAGACGTCCATGAAGCTCATCGTCCCGCCGTTCGAGCGCGAGACGTAGGAGGCGACCGGCAGCAACGTCTCGGTCTCGACCGTGTTGATCGCCGTCGTCACGAAGATGTGATCGCCCCAGACCACGGGCGAGCTCCACGACCGGCCCGGCAGGTCGATCTTCCACACGACGTTCTGGTCGGCCCCCCAAACCTCGGGAAGCGAGGAATGGTCTTCGGCGACACCACCATGCACACCGCGAAACCGCGGCCAGTTGTCGTCGGCCGAGAGGACAGCAAATCCAAACGCCACACCGAAGACCGCGCCGATCACTCGCGCCATCACAGCTGGCATAGTGCGCGTATCATGCGCCCGCATCCGAGCGGCGTCAACACTACTCGCGGCATGCGGTCGGCCAAAGCCGGACACTACGCGTTCACGTCTTCGAGCGATCGGCCGGTCGTGCGGGGCGCGAAGATCGCGACATCGAGAATGACAATCCACAGCGCCGTCGCCACGACCACGAACATCGCACCGGCACCCCAGCGATTGAGAACCGGCAGCAGCACGAACGGCATCGCCGCACTCGACAGTCGGCTCAGCCCGTAGCACGCGCCCGCCGCCGTCGCGCGGACAGCGGTCGGAAAGATCTCGACCTGAAAGATGTGCAGGCCATTCGAGAAGACGTTGCTGACCGCCATGTACAGAAACCCGAGCACGACGATAGCAACAGGCGATGAGGAGTAGCCCATGCCGATCCCCAGAACGCTCATCAGAAAGGCCGAGCCGGCAATCAGCCACTTCCGATCGACGCGCTCGATGATGGGAAGCGAGAGCGCCGAGCCTACCGGGTAGCCGATGAACGTCAACGTCGTGAACGTCAGCGACGTGACGATCGAGTAGCCCTTCGATGCCAGCACGAGCGGCACGAGCGTACCAAATCCGTAGTAGCCGATCGTCTGGAACACGTGAAAGACGCCGAGCATGATCATGCGCGACCGGTATGGGCCGCTGATGACGGTCGAGAGCGACGGACGCGTCTCTGTAGTGTCCGGCTTTAGCCGGACTTCGTTCGCCGTCGTGTCCGGCTTCAGCCGGACCATCTCGCCCACCTCCTGCTCCATGCGCGCCACGATGGCTTCGGCTTCCGCCGTTCGTCCGACCGATTCGAGCCATCGCGGCGACTCCGGCAGCCGTCGTCGCACGAACCAGACGATGACCGCGCCGAGCGATCCGATCACGAACAGCCAGCGCCATCCGTCGATGCCGAGAGGCTGGAGAGGCACCAGCACTCGACCCAGCAGTCCGGCAGCCGGAATGCCGAGGAACCCAAGCGTGTAGGCCCACGCCGTGTAGCGTCCCCGCAGCCGCGCCGGCAGCAGCTCGCTCAGGTACGCGTCAACGAGCGTCAGTTCAGCGCCGATCCCGATTCCCGCCAGGAAGCGCGTCACAATCAGCATCGTCGCGTTGGTGCTGAAGGCACCGGCAAGCGTGAACGCAGAGTAGATACCGAGGTTCACCAGAAACGCGGTGCGCCGGCCGAACCGATCGGCGAATCGTCCGAGGACGATGGCGCCGATGAACATCCCGATGAAGGCGGAACTGAGAGCGGCAGGCAGCGACAACCGATCGAGCGAGAACTGCTGCGTGAGCACCGCACCGAGAACACCCGCAAGAAAGATGTCGAACAGGTCGAAGAAGGTGCCGATGCCGGCGATGATGGTCGCGTGCCGGTGCATCCGCGTCGGCGGCAGCCGATTGAGGCGCGCGGCGATCGAGGTGCTCATGGCCGTGGCGCGACATTATGTGCCTTTCGCCGGGTCTGGTCTGCAAGCCATGGCCGAACCCAGGGCCCAGAGCCGAGAGCCCGGAGCCGAGGGATAATTCCATCGTGAGCGTTCGCGAGCACAAGGCGCAAGGACCGGTCGCGGTCAACTGCTACATCCTGACCGTCAGCGACACCCGAACGCCTGAAACAGATACGAGCGGCCGCGCAATTCGAGCGCTCTTGCAGGACGCCGGGCACGTCATCACAGGGCACGACATCGAACGCGATGATCCCGATCGGATCACGGCGCGACTGCGCGAACGGCTCGCCGACGAGAGCACGCACGTCCTCATCAGCACCGGCGGGACCGGCATCAGCCCACGGGACGGCACGTTCGAAGCCGTCACCGCTCTCTTCGAGAAGCGCCTCGATGGGTTCGGCGAGCTGTTCAGGATGATCAGCTTCGAGGAGATCGGCTCCGCCGCGATGCTCAGCCGGGCAACGGCAGGCACCGTCGGCCGCAAGGCGATCTTCGCACTCCCGGGATCCGAGAAGGCCGTCAGGCTGGCGATGACACGCCTCGTACTACCCGAACTCGGGCACGTCGTTCAGCAACTCTTGAAGTGAACATGCCAACTCCCAACTACCAACTTCCAACTTCCACATCGCGCCGGCGTCGCGATAAGAACGTTTGGGGTCCTGGAGATTGGGAGTTGGAGATTGGGAGTTGAGAGCGTGCCGTCGAAGATGAGACCCTTCGGGAAGACGATTGCGCTCGCGGAAGCGCGCGCGATGATCGAGCGTACCGTCGAGCCGATCGAGCGTACCGAAGTCATTCCACTCCAGCAGGCCAACGCTCGCGTGCTCGCGCGGGACGTCTTCTCGACTGCCGACGTTCCGCCGTTCACGCGTGCGGCCATGGATGGTTATGCCGTGAGGGCAGCGGACACGGCCGGCGCAAGCTCAGCCGCGCCGCGCGTCCTCAGGCGGATTGAGACCATCTATACGGGGCAGGTCCCTCAGAAAGCGATCGGTGCCGGCGAATGCGCGGAGATCGCGACCGGCGCGCCGATGCCGGACGGCGCAGACGCCGTCGTGATGGTCGAGGAAACAGACGTCGACGAGCGCGGCAACGTCTCCATCTTCGTCGCGGCCAACCCCCGTCAGAACATCGGGCGGCAGGGAGCGGACATTCAGAAGGGTCAGAAGGTCCTCCAGAGCGGCACCTGGCTGAATGCGAGCCGCCTCGGTGCGATCGCCGCGCTCGGTCTGACCGAGGTCGAAGTGTACGAGAAGCCTCGCGTTGCGATCCTTTCGACGGGCAACGAGATCGTCGATCCGGGGCAACCGCTGGCGCCCGGGCAGATCTACGACATCAATCGGATGACGGTCTCGGCTGTGGTCTCCGACAATGGCGGTATCCCGATTCCGCATCGCACCGCCGCAGACACTCTCGACGATCTGACGCAGGCTGTTGACGAGTGCCTCGCACAAGACGTCATGGTGTTCTCAGGCGGCAGCTCCGTCGGCGAGCGCGACCTGATCCTCGATGTCGTGTCATCCAGAGGCGAGATGCTGTTCCACGGCATCGCGGTGAAGCCAGGGAAACCAACGGCGTTCGGACGGATCGGCGGCAAGCTCTTCTTTGGAATGCCTGGATATCCGACATCGTGCCTGTCAAATGCCTACATCCTCCTGGCACCGGCGCTTCGTCGTCTTGCGCGGCTGCCAGCCCAGATCGTCCGTTCGCTCGAGCTACCGCTCGCATCCCGTGTCGTCTCCGCGCCGGGCCGCCATCAGTTCTACTCGGTGCGCGTCGAGAACGGGGCGGCCGTGCCGGCATTCAAGGCGTCGGGCGACATCACCAGCATGTCGCAAGCGGATGGCTACATCGAGATCCCCGCGGAGGTCGAGGTCGTGGAAGCAGGCACGCCCGTGGAGGTGAAGCTGTTTTGAGGTGACATCGGGTCGCGGATCGGCTGTCAGGGCGAAAGCCCGAAGGCCGAGTGATATACTTGCGCGATCCCTACGCGCAAAAGTCGCAATTTTCCTAGCGTTTGAATCTATTACTGGCCATTGGGGGTACGGGAGATCTGATGTCAGCGACCGACGCGGCCGTCCAAGAAGTCGGCCTACGCCCAACCACACAACGCATCGTCAACGATTTCGCCATTCAAGTCGCCACCGTCAACGGATCGGGCAGCCAGACCGCGAACCTCGTCCTCCTGCGGTCGATCTTCCAGATGGGCGTGCCCGTGTCCGGCAAGAACATGTTCCCGTCGAACATCGCCGGGCTGCCCACGTGGTACACCATTCGTGCGAGCGCCAAGGGATACATCGGCCGGAAGAAGGAAGTCGATTTTCTCGTGGCGATGAACCCGGAGACAGCACGGGAAGATGTGCTGACGCTGCCTCCAGGCGCTGCCGTGGTATACGACGAGCCGCTCAAGCTCAACGAGCTGCGCAAGGATCTCGTCTTCTACCCGGTCCCGTTCGACAAGCTGATGCAGCCGATCACGAGCGACGCGAAGCTGCGCCGGCTCGTGCGGAACATGGTCTACGACGGCGTCCTCTCACGGCTGCTCTCGGTCGACATGGGGCAGATGGAGAAGGCGCTCAAGAAGCAGCTCGGGAAGAAGCTGAAAGCGATCGAGATGAACATGTCGGCGCTCAAGGCCGGCTATGACTACGCCGAGGCCAACTTCACGAAGCAGGATCCCTTCGTCGTCGAGCCGATGAACAAGACGCAGGGCATGATCCTCATCGAGGGCAATGCCGCGGCGGCCATCGGCTGCATGATGGCCGGTGTCACCGTGGTCGCCTGGTATCCGATCACGCCTTCTTCCTCTCTACCCGAAGCGCTCATCGACTATCTCAAGAAGTACCGCCGCGATCCCGAGAGCGGCAAGACCACCTACGCCGTGGTGCAGGCGGAAGACGAGCTGGCAGCACTGGGCATGGTGATCGGCGCCGGGTGGGCGGGCGCACGAGCGATGACCTCGACAGCAGGCCCGGGTGTCTCGCTGATGGCGGAGTTCGCCGGCCTCGGCTACTACGCCGAAGTGCCCGCGGTGATCTTCGACATCCAACGTGCCGGACCATCGACAGGTCTTCCCACTCGCACGGGTCAGCAGGACATCCTCTCGACCGCGGTGCTCTCGCACGGCGATACGAACCACCCGCTCCTGCTTCCGTCCTCGGTCACCGAGTGCTACACGATGGCGATGGAGGCGTTCGATCTGGCCGAGCAGCTGCAGCAGCCGATTTTCGTGATGTCGGATCTCGACCTCGGCATGAATACGTGGATGGCACATCCGTTCGAGTACCCGACCACGCCATTCAAGCGCGGCAAGCGTCTCGACGCCGAGACGCTGAAGAAGCTCGGACAGTTCGGACGTTATCGCGACGTCGACGGCGACGGCATCCCTTATCGTTCGGTTCCCGGCGACGGGATGCCCTCGTACTTCGCACGCGGCTCGGGACACAACGAGCAGGCGCTCTACAGCGAGCGCGCCGACGACTACACGAAGAACCTCGATCGCCTGTCGCGAAAGTTCCAGACGGCCAAGAAAATGATGCCGAAGCCGGACGTAGACATGGCGGCAGAAGGCGGCATTGGGCTCATCGCCTACGGCACGACGCACTGGGCGATTGTCGAATCGCGCGATCAGCTGAAGGCCGAACGTGGGCTTCAGACCTCGTATTTGCGCCTGAAGGCGTACCCGTTCGGCGAGGAGATAAACGACTTCATCGATCGCCACGATCGTGTGTATGTCGTCGAACAGAATCGCGACGCGCAGATGCTGTCGCTGCTGCGGATCGACCTGACGCCGGCGCGGGTACTCAAGCTACGCAGCATCCGGCATTACGCGGGGCTGCCGATCGACGGACGATCGGTTACCACGGAACTGCTGTCACAGGAAGGTGAGCCGGACCTGGGGCCCAAGGTCTCGAGCTTCGGCACGGTCGGCGCGGACTGACGCCCGCGCGTCGAGGAGATCACAGGGAATGGCGACACCAACACAGCCGACACCGGCGCCCGGAAAAAAGATCAACCGAATTGGACTCGAGCCGATTGCCTATCGCGGCAGCAAGACGACGCTGTGCGCGGGATGCGGCCACAACGCCATCACCGAGCGCATCATCGATTCGTTCTGGGAGCTTGGCATCAGCCCCGACCAGGTCCTCAAGCTGTCCGGGATCGGGTGCTCGAGCAAGAGCCCGGCCTATTTCCTCAACCAGTCGCACGGCTTCAACTCGGTGCACGGCAGGATGCCGTCGGTCGCCACCGGCGCGGTGGTGGCGAACCGCAAGATGATCGCGATCGGCGTCAGCGGTGACGGGGATACAGGCGCGATCGGCATCGGTCAGTTCGTCCACCTGATGCGGCGCAACCTCCCGATGGTCTACATCATCGAGGACAACGGCTGCTACGGCCTCACCAAGGGGCAGTTCTCGCCGACCGCCGACCTCGGCTCGAAGCTCAAGACCGGCGTCATCAACGATCTGCCGCCGATTGACACCTGTGCGCTCGCGATCGAGCTCGGCGCCTCGTTCGTCGCGCGGTCGTTCTCGGGCGATCCGAAGCAGCTCAAGGCGATCCTCAAGGCGGCGCTCAGCCATCGCGGCACCGCGATGATCGACGTGCTCTCGCCGTGCGTGACGTTCAACGATCACGAAGGCTCGACCAAGAGCTACTCGTACGCCAAGGACCACGAGGAGCCGCTCTCCGACGTGAGCTTCGTGCCGTTCTTCGAGGACATCACCATCGACTACGATCCGGGCACGTCCACGACGGTGAGCCTGCACGATGGGTCGAAGATCGTGCTGACCAAGATGACAGAGGACTACAATCCCACCGATCGGCTGCTCTCGCTGCGCATGCTGCGTGAAACGGCGATGCGGAACGAGTTCGCAACGGGTATCCTCTACGTCGAACCCGACAAGCCGGACTTCATCGACCTGCTCGGCCTCGTCGACGAACCGCTGGCGCATCTCGACGAATCGCGGACGCGGCCCGGAAAGGCAGCGCTCGACGAGATCATGGAGAGCTTTCGTTAGGCTCTGGGCTTTCGGCTCTGGGCTACACTCTCGGTCTGGAGCTTGACTTTTCGGCGGCGTGTACTGGAACCAGGAACCTCCGGCCTAGAGCCCAAAGCCTAGAGCCGAGAGTCGGGGGGCGTCAGTGACCGACTACCTGCCAGTCGTCATCTATCTCGGCATCATCGTGGCCTTTGCGGTCGTGTCGCTGCTGGCGGCGCGCCTGCTCGGCCCCGGCCGCCCCTTTCCCGCCAAGCTCCAAAGCTACGAGTGCGGCGCCGAACCGATCGGCGAAGCGTGGGTGCAGTTCCCGGTCGGCTTCTATCTCGTCGCGCTCGTCTTCATCGTCTTCGACGCGCTCGCGGTGTTTCTCTTCCCGTGGGCCCTCGTCATCCGTCAACTCGGGGCGTGGGGTATCCTTGCGATGCTCATGTTCCTCTCAATCCTCCTCCTCGGCTGGATCTACGCGTACCGGGAGCGCATTCTCGAGTGGAAGTAAAACCCCCCGTCCCAGTCATCCCGGCGCCGGTCTGGCGTGACATCAAGGATCTTCAGGAGTACGAACGTCTCCGGCAGCAGCGGCCGGAGGGCGACAAGCACTCGGCAGCGTTCGTGTCGGTGACGGACGGCATCCACAGCTTCCCGGGCGGATTCGTCGTGACGACGGCCGCCGACGCGTTCCTGAACTGGGCGCGCAAATCATCGATCTGGCCCGTGACCTTCGGCCTGGCGTGCTGCGCGATCGAGATGATGGCGACCTTTGCCTCGCGTTTCGACGTCGAACGCCTGGGCATGGTGCCGTGGGCCTCACCTCGCCACTCGGACCTGATGATCGTGTCGGGCACGGTGACGATCAAGATGGCGCCGATGCTGCTGCGTATCTACGACCAGATGCCGGACCCGAAGTGGGCCGTGTCGATGGGCTCGTGCGCCAACTCCGGCGGACCATTCCGCCATGGCTACCACGTCGTGAAAGGCGTGGACCGCGTGATCCCGGTGGACGTGTACGTGCCGGGCTGTCCTCCGCCGCCAGAATCGCTGCTGAACGGGTTACTGCTCCTGCAGGATCAGATCGCGCATTTCCGCCGCACCGGCAAACGGGCCGATCCCAACCCGAAGGTCGACTGACACCGTGACACGCGCCCAGGCGGCTACCCTCATCGGCGAACACTTCGGAGGCGCGCAGGTCCAGGGCGACTCGCCGTTCGTAGTGACCGTCCCGGTCGAGCAGTGGCAGGCGTTCGCGCAATTCGCGAAAGATGTGCTGGGCTGCCGCTTCTTTTCCTTTCTGACCGCGGTTGACTGGAAAGAGCAGGGCCTCGAGCTCGTCGCGCGCGTCGACAACCTGGACGACGGTGTCGCCGTGCTGATGAAAGCGCGACTGGGTCCTGGCGTCTCGTCGTGCCTCTCGCTCGTTCCGGTGTTCCGCGGCGCGAACTGGATGGAGCGTGAGTGCTACGACATGTTCGGGATTCAGTTCGACGGTCATCCGGACCTGCGCCGCATTCTCCTGGGCGATGACTGGGTGGGGCATCCGCTCCTGAAGTCCTACGCCGTCGATACACCGCATCCACCCTATCGGTAATGGCGACCCCTACTCTTTCACGCGTCGAGCTCGACTACTCCGGCGGCGAGCGGCTGACGATGAACATGGGGCCGCAGCATCCATCCGCCCATGGAGTGTTTCGAGCGATCCTCACGCTCGAAGGCGAGACGGTGGTCGGCGTCGATGCGGTGATCGGCTACCTGCACCGCTGTCACGAGAAACTTGCCGAGACGCTGACCTACGCACAGTACCCCTCGATTG
>JAICEG010000054.1 GCA_025924295.1 Vicinamibacteria bacterium | reverse complement strand
GCTGACGTGAGGTGCTGTTCGTAGGTCAGCATCTCCGCCATCGGCACCTGCGCACGAATCACCGTCATCGTTCCGCGCGTGTCCATACCGGCAATACGTCCCCGCCGGCCATTGAGATCACCCATCAGATCGCCGGCGAACTCACTCGGGGCATAGACCTCGACCTGCATGACCGGCTCGAGGATGGTGGGCCGCGCCCGCGTCATCGCGTCCTTGAACGCCAGCGAACCGGCGAGCTTGAACGAAAGCTCGTTGGAGTCCACCGCGTGGTACGAGCCGTCGAACACAGTCGCTTTGAAGTCCACCATCGGATAACCAGCGAGGAAGCCGCGCATCCGGGCGTCCTGGATGCCCTTTTCCACGGCGGGCACGAACTGGCGTGGAATCGACCCGCCGAAGATATCGTCCTCGAACTGGAAATCGCTGCCGCGTGGCAGCGGCTCCACGCGGATCTTGCAGTCGCCGAACTGCCCATGGCCGCCCGTCTGCTTCTTATGGCGTCCATGGGCCTCGGTGGAGGCGGTGATCGTTTCGCGATAGGGAATCCGCGGCGGCTTCAGATTGACCTCGACTCCGAAGCGCCGTTTCAGCTTCGCGACGGTGACCTCGATGTGAAGTTGCCCCTGACCCGCGAGCAGCAGCTCGTTGGTTTGTGGATCGCGAGCGTACTTGATGGAGGGATCTTCTTCTTCCAGGCGATGCATCGAGGTGCTGATCTTGTCCTCGTCGCCCCGGCTCTTCGGTTCGATGGCGTAGGAGAGCACTGGCTCGGGGAAGGTGATCGGCGGAATCTTGATGTTAGTGGACTTGTCGGCGATGACGTCGCTCGTGTGCGTGTCCTTCAACTTCGCGACGGCACCGAGATCGCCAGCCTTCAGTTCCGGCACATGAGTCTGTGTCTTGCCCTGCAGGGCGAGCAGGTGCCCGAGCCGTTCCGATGAATCGCGCGTCGAGTTGAAGACCGTCGCATCCGACTTCAACGTGCCTGAGACGACGCGAAGCATGGTGATGCGGCCGGCGAACGGATCGGCGATCGTCTTCCACACGAATGCGGCGTAGGGCGCGGAATCCGACGCCTTGATCGCCGTCTCCGCGCCCGCGCGATCGAGTGCCGGGAATTCGCGCTCGGCTGGCGACGGTGCGTAGCTGACGATGGCGTCGAGCAGTGGCTGGATGCCGGTGGCGTGCAACCCCGAGGTGCACAGCAGCGGAAACAGCTTCCCGGACATCGTGGCTGTCCGCAACCCGGACACCAGTTGTTCCTGGGTCAGCGTGCCCTCGGCAAAGAAGCTCTCCATCAACTGTTCGTCGACTTCCGCGACCATCTCGATGAGCTGTTCACGGGCGTGCTGTGCGGCTTCGGCCAACGAACTGGGGATTTCGCCCTCGGTCATCTTGCCGTCGCCGCCGAACATCTGCGCCTTCATGCGTACCAGATCGACGACGCCGGTGAACGCCTTTTCCTCGCCGAGCGGCAGCTGAATCGGCACGATTTCGCGCGCGCAGTCGCGCCGGAGCGATTCGAGCGTCCGCTCGAGGCTGGCGCGATCGCGATCGAGACGGTTGAGGACGACGATCCGGGGGAGTCCGAGCGCGGCGGCCTCGGCCCAGAGTTTTTCGGTCTGCACCTCGACGCCGGCGACGGCATCGACGACCAACAGCGCCGCTTCCGCGACGCGCAGCGCTGCGCGGGCGTCGGTCAGGAAGTTGGCGAACCCGGGTGTGTCGATGATGTTGATCTTGGCTTTCTGCCACTCGGCGTAGGCGAGGCTGGAGGAGAGGGTGTGCTTGCGGGCGATTTCTTCTTCGTCGAAGTCCGTGATGGTCGTGCCGTCGTCGACGCGCCCGATTCGGTTGACTGCGCCGGCGACGAACAGCATGGTGGAGACCAGCTGCGTCTTGCCGCATCCTCCGTGGCCGACGATGGCGACATTCCGGAGGCTGGTGGCGTCGTAGACCTTCATACCGGGTATCCCTCCTGCTACGCGGTGCGCATGCGCTGCGGCGCGAGTCGCCCGAACGTGTTGCTCCACGGCCGGGCCTGGTGACGTCCGCCAGGGGCGGAGGACGGATCATAGTCACGGTCGTTGAGCGTCGCAAGACGGCCGCGGGCGTGGAAGCCGATGCGTGAGGGCGATCGGCCGAATGGATCGATAACGACAATCATGTCTGATACGAATAGTTGTCGGACAAAGTTGTCTTAACTAGTGACAGCCGCCGCATCCGGCGATCTCCCGAGCTCAGGGGAACACCCGTTCGCCGGTTCGCATGCCGGATCGTGGTGACGCGCGCGGACATCCTGCATCTGCTGTCGTTTCCCCCTTCCTGTTGATATACGACATTTATGTCGTAGATCCAAATGCAGGCAACAAGTATGTCCATATCGTCCACGACTGTCCGTGCGCCGCTGATCCCGAGATCTCGGCCAAATTCGTCGCAATTTCCCCCGGCACTGCCCGCCGAGCGCTGGCGTCCGTTTTGCTCCGCCGGAGATCGCCGCCCGCGGCAGCCGGGCGTGAGTGAGTTCCATGCCGAACGAGGTGACGAATGAACCAAGCTGATACCGCCTGGATGTTGATATCCACGGCTCTCGTGCTGTTGATGACGCCAGCGCTCGCCTTCTTCTATGGCGGGCTGGTGCGCTCGAAGAACACGCTGAACACGATGATGATGAGTTTCATCTCGCTCGGGTTCGTGGGTGTGCTCTGGGCCACCGTTGGCTATTCGATAGCGCTGACCCCGGGGAACAACTGGGTTGGTGACATGTCGCGTCTGTTTCTCAGTGGCGTCGGGCTCGAGCCCGAGGGCGCCATCGTCGCGATCACCATTCCCCACATGCTCTACATGGCGTTCCAGGGGACGTTCTGCATCATCACCGCGGCGCTGATCTCGGGCGCGATCGTCGAGCGCATGCGCTTCTCGGCGTACGTGGCGTTCATCTGTATCTGGTCGCTGGCCATCTACGCGCCGCTCGCGCACTGGGTCTGGGGCGGCGGCTGGCTCGCGGATATGGGCGCCCTCGACTACGCCGGTGGCACCGTGGTGCACATCAACGCGGGCGTTGCCGCGCTCGTGGCGGCCATCGTCGTCGGCAAGCGCCGTGACTATCCATCCTCCTCGCTGATACCGCACAACGTGCCCTTCGTGCTGCTGGGAGCCGGCCTTCTGTGGTTCGGATGGTTTGGATTCAACGCCGGCAGTGCGCTCGCGGCCGGACCAGCGGCAGGCCTGGCGTTCGTGACGACGATGCTTGCGCCCGCGGCGACGCTGGTCGTGTGGACGTTCCTCGACATGATGCGATCGGGCAAGCCAACCGCGGTCGGTGCGGCGACGGCGATTGTCGTTGGCCTGGTTGCGATCACGCCGGCGGCCGGATTCATCAGCCCGATGAACGCCATCCTGCTTGGTGCGATCGCTGCGGTTCCGAGCTACATCGGTCTCATCATCCGTGCGAAGTCTTCACTCGATGACTCTCTCGACGTCGTCGCTGCACACGGTGTCGGCGGGACGGTGGGTGCGCTCCTGACCGGCGTGTTCGCGCAGAAGAGCCTCAACGGGCTCGCTGACGGCGCACTGTTCGGCAATCCCTACCAGCTCGTCGTGCAGGGCACGGCGGTGCTCGCGGCCATCGTCTACAGCGGCGTCGGAACGTTCGTGATTCTCAAGCTGGTCGGCCTGGTGCTGCCACTGCGCGCCACCGCGAGCGAAGAGACGTCTGGCCTCGACATCACCGGGCACGGCGAGGAGGCCTACATGCACGTGGGCACGACCATGTCGGCCGTGGAGCCTGGTCCCGGGGCGAGGGCACCGCAGTCAGTGCTCAAGCCGGCGTCGATCTGACGTGGCACATACAACATGGCGAACGACGGCGGCACGGAGGGGTGCCGCCGTTTCTCAACCCAAAGGCGGAGGAATGATGCTCTCGATGTTTAGCGTGAGGAAGAACGCACGGTCGCTGGCCGCAGCCGCGTGCACGACCTTGATCCTGGCAAGCACCCCGGCATGGGCGCAGGACGCGCCGGCCGATCCGAATCCGGGTGCGCTTACCGTGACTGGCTCGATCGATTTCCTGAACCAGTACATGTTCCGCGGGATCCGGCAGAACTCGACGGGCTTCGTGACCTGGCCAGCAGTCGATCTCGGGATCGCCGCGTACTCGGGTGACGGCGGGTTGAAGAGCGTTGGCATCAACTTCGGTACCTGGAACAGCCTGCACAGCGGCGACACCGGATCCGATGGGCCGAGCGGCAAGCTGTGGTACGAGTCGGACTTCTATGCCACGGTCGGGTTCGGTTTCGGTGGCGGGACGTCGTTCAGCACGACCTACACGGCCTACACCAGCCCGAACAGCGGATTCACGACGGTCAAGGAAATCAGCTTCAAGCTCGGCGTCGATGACAGCGCGTTTCTCGGGAAGGCCGCGGTGAAGCCGTACCTGATCATCGCGCAGGAGTTCGGGACCGACATCGCAACCGGTCAGGCCGACGGTGGTGACAACGCCGGTACGTATATGGAGATCGGATTCGCGCCTGGCTACGCTGGCAGCAGAGCCAGCCTCGCCATCCCGGTCAAGGTCGGCTTCAGCTTGAGCGACTACTACGAGCTCGCCGGGGAGGACAACAAGTTCGGCTTCTTCAGCATCGGCGCACTCGCGACGGTTCCGCTCGGTGGCACGACCAGCTTCGGCTCGTGGAACGTGCACGGCGGCGTAGAATACCAGGCGCTCGGCACGACCACCGAGTTCTTCAACGGTGGGGACAGCAGCCAGGTCATCGGCTCCTTCGGCATCGGGTTCTCGTACTAGTCGCCGAGCCTCCCTGGAGGCGACGCAATGCAGCGGTGCAAGACGGCAACTCGGTGGCTGTGTGGTGTTCTGCTGACGGGCATGGTCGCAGCGGTCACCGAAGCGCCCGTCCACGCCCAGGGTTCGGCGGATCCGAACCCTGGCGCATTGACGCTGACGGCGGGGTTCGATTTCGCGAACGCGTACTTCTTTCGCGGGATTCCCCAGGACGACACCGGCGTCGTGATGTGGCCGTACGGTGATCTCGGGTTCGGGTTGTTTTCGGGTGACGGTGCGCTCAAGAGCGTGGGCGTCAACGTTGGGACCTGGAACAGCCTGCACACCGGCGACGCCGGTTCGGACGGGCCGAGCGGGAAGCTGTGGTACGAGTCGGACTTCTACACCACGCTGGCCCTCGGGTTCGGTAAAGGGACGAATCTCGGCGTCACGTATACGGCGTACAACAGCCCGAACGGGATGTTCGGAACGGTCAAAGAGCTTTCCTTCAGGGTGACCGTCGACGACAGTGGCGCGCTGGGCAGGTTTGCCGCGAGGCCGTACGCGCTGCTCGCGCAGGAGCTCGATGGCCAGGCAGACGGCGGGGCGAACGAGGGCACGTATCTCGAGCTCGGTGTCGGACCGGGGTTCTCGATCCCGCGAGCGACCGTCAGCGTCCCCGTGAAGGTCGGTCTCAGCCTGAGTGACTACTACGAAGGGCTCACCGGCGATGAGACGTTCGGTTTTTTCAGCGTTGGCGGTGTGGTGACCGTTCCGTTCACGAGCGCGCCGACGAGGTTCGGCAGCTGGAACATTCACGGAGGTGTCGAGTTCCTGATGCTGGGTGACCGCAACGAGGCTGTCTTTGGCGACGGTTCGCACGTGATTGGCTCCATAGGCATAGGTCTCAGCTACTAGCGTCTGCCGCGGTCGGACCTGACGGGCGCCTGCGCATCCCTGCCATCGCTCTCGTGAGCGATCGTCGAGGGGGAGCGGTGAGCGCGACGTCCACTTGCGCGTATGCTTGAGCCCGCTACGGGAGACAATCGCACTATGGCAGTCACGCAGCCGGGACCAGGGGGCCCGGCACTCGTCGCGGCACTCGAAACAGCACGATCAGAGCTCCGATCCGATGTGGAGCGCGGAGCGGGCGGCCGGGCAGCGCTCGAGCGTTACTCGGACCGGGTCGACGGCTTGCTTCGTCAACTGTTCAGCGAAGCTGGCGGTCCCGCGCACGACGTCGTCGTGCTCGCGCTCGGTGGTTACGGCAGACGGCATCTCTGTCTTCACTCGGACATCGACATCCTGGTCCTGTTTGGTGGTCGCATCGGTGCGTCCCAGGAAGTGTTTCTTCGAGCGTTCCTGAACCCGCTCTGGGATCTCAGCGTGGTCGTTGGCCATCAGGTGCGGGAGCTCGAGGAATTCTCGACTCTCGAGGCGGACAACCCGGAATTCCTGCTCGCGCTGCTCGATGCGCGTCCGGTGGCCGGGCTCCGTTTGTTGTTCGATCGATTTGGGACGCTGTTTCACACGGCTTCGACGCACGCATTCATCCTCAAGTCGCTGCTCGACCTGATCGACGCGCGGCACGCGGCATTCAATGCGACGTTGTATCAGCTCGAACCCGATGTGAAAGAGGCGCCAGGCGCGCTGCGCGATCTCACCGCCGCGCGCACGATTGCGATGCTGACCGATCCGCTGCTCCTGCGGCGTGGGCCGGCCGATTCGGCCCGGGTCGATCAGGCCGAGGATTTCCTGCTGCGCGTGCGTTCGACGTTGCATCTGAATGCCGGCAGGAACCAGAACATCCTCAGTCATGAGATGCAGGAACGAACCGCGGACGCACTGGGATATCCCGGCGCCGAGCCCCGTCAGCGGGTCGAACGTCTCATGAGCGACTACTTCCGCCACGCCAGGACTGCCCATCGTTCGCTGGCCTGGGCACGAAAAGGGGCGCCCATTCCAGTCGGGCCCAACCTGGGTGCGTCGCGCGACGGCATTCGCTTCCTCGATCCCATTCAGGCGGCGCGCAACCCGTCGACATGGATTGGCGCGTTCCAGGCGGCGATCGACGCCGATACCGTCGTCTCCGAGGAAGCGCTCTCCTGCATCCAGCAGCACGTCGATCGGTTCCGCGCCGACGATTTCTTTCCGGAGTCCGCTGACCGTGCGGCGTTGCTGCGCCTGCTGACGCCGCGCGCGGGCCTGTACGAGCGGCTGTCGGAGATGCACGATTGTGGACTCCTCGGCCGCGTGTTTCCGGAGTTCCAGGCGATCTCGTGGCGCGTCGTGCGCGACTTCTACCACAAGTACACCGTCGACGAGCACACGCTGCTGACGATCCGCAACCTCGAACGGATCGCGACGACCGAAGTGCCGTACCGGCTCCGGTTTCGAAACATCCTGAGCGAGGTCGATCGGCCTGAACTGCTCGTGCTGGCGCTGCTGCTGCACGACGTCGGCAAGTGGCGGGACGACGACCACGCGCTCGAGAGCGTGCGGATGGCGGTCGAAGCGGTGGAACGCCTTCAGCTCGATGCCGAGGGCCGTGAAACGGTGCTCTTCCTCATCCGGCATCACCTGCGGATGTCACTGGTCGCGTTCCGTCGCGACACGGAAGATCCCGAGATCGTCAAGGAGTTCTCCAACTTCATCGGAACCGAAGAACGGCTCAAGCTGCTGACATTGATGACGCTGGTGGATGTCGAGGCCGTCAGCCCCGAGACCTTGACCGCGTGGAAAGAGGAACTGCTCTGGCGGCTGTACGTGGACACCTACAACCACCTGACCCAGCGCTACGGCGACGAGGTCATCGAGCGCAACCAGGCGGGCCTCAACGAGCTGCTGAAGCAGCGGCCTGACGATCTCACCGTCACCGAGATCACGCGGTTCCTGGAAGGATTGCCGCAACGCTACCTGCAGCTTTTTGCCCGCGACGTGATCTACCGCCATGTCCGGCTGGCGCGCGACATTCATCCCGACGAGGTCCACTTGTCGCTGGAGCGGGGTGACGCCTCGGTGTGGACGCTCGCCGTCGCGACGCTCGACAAGCCGTTTCTGTTCTCGAACATCTGCGGCGTGCTGTCGTCGTTTGCGATGAACATCATTCGCGGCCATGCCCTGACCAATCCCAACGGGCTGGTGCTGGACGTCTTCCAGTTCACCGACGACGAGCGGTTCCTCGAGCTCAATTCCAACGGGCAGGACCAGGTCCTCCACGTTCTCAAGAAGGTTGTCTCCGGGCGCGCCGATGTGGCGTCCCGTCTGCGTCCGCGCGAGGAGGGCGTGCTGCACACCAGGGGAACGCCGCGGTTTCCCCCGGTCGTGCGCGGGGACAACCAGGCGTCCGGGCGCTACACGATTGTCGACATCGTGGCGACGAACGCACTCGGCTTGCTCTACCGCATCAGCCGTGTCATTTCCCAGCACGGGTGCGACGTCGATCTCGTGCTCATCGCCACCGAAGGTGAAAAGGCAATAGACGTCTTTCACATCACCAAGGGTGGCTCGAAGCTCACCGAGGCGGAGCAGCAGGCGCTGACTTCCGACCTACACCGCACACTGGAGGGTTCACTATGAAATTGATCAAGTGCATCATTCGTCCGAACAAGGTCGATGAGGTCAAGGACGCGCTCGCCAAGCTGAGCATCGCCGGCATGACGGTGACTGAAGTCCGTGGCCACGGCAAGCAGAAAGGGCACACCGCGATTTATCGTGGCAAGGAGTACAACGTCAGCCTGCTGCCGAAAATGGAGATCGAGATCGTCGTGCCGGACAACATGGCCGACGACGTGGTGAAGGCGGTGGTGCAGGCGGCCCGGACCGGTGAGATTGGTGACGGCCGCGTCTTCGTCCTTCCAGTCCTCGAAAGCTATCGAATCAGGACCGGCGAAAAAGAATCCTGATCGTCGGCCGGCGGTGGCGGCGCCCCGTTCCGTGATCGTGGGACGCGGGGCGCAGCGACCTGTCCCCGCGCGCGCCTGGCGATTCCGACAGTCATGTCGCCAGAACATTCCAACCATACAGTCTCGTCTGAATTGAATCGGCGCAACCAGGTGCCAGCATCCGCCGGCGCGCTCGTTGCGGCCACTTCCTGCACGATCGCGGATTTGGGGCGCTGACGATATCTGGCATCGGCGTTGCCAGCAGAAATGAACGGGTTTCTCTCTGCATGGCTTCGCATCGCATTCCCTTCGAATCACTCTCGACAGCCGAAGGCAGCCGGTTGATGGCGGAGAACGATCGGCTGAGACAGCAACTGCGCGATCGCCACCGACTGGCCGACCTTGCCGGGAACAGCGGCGCGATTCGCCGCGTCCGCGACCTGATTGCCCAGGTTGCCACCTCCGTTCACAGCGTCTGTCTTCAGGGCGAAGCAGGCGCGGGGAAGAGGCGCGCGGCGCGCGCGCTCCACGCCGCCTCGACGCGTTCCAATGGTCCGTTCGTCGTGGTGAACTGCGCCTCGCTACTCGATGCCGACGCCGACGCGCAATTGTTCGGGTTGGACGCTGACCCGGCGGGCGGCCCGGGACAGGCCGGCGGCTGCGCCGGACGGGCGGTGGGAGGAACGCTGTATTTCGACGACGTTGTCCGGCTCGGACCCCTGGCCCAGAACAGGGTCCTGCGATTGGCGCGCGAGCGTGTCTGGGAACGATCCGATGGTGCACGTCTCGCCGTTGACCTGCGGATCGTCGTCGCCACCACGCGCGACCTCGAGCCCGAGGTGTCATCGGGCCGATTTGACCCAGAACTCCGCGAACACCTGGCCTCCCTGACGATCGGGATGCCGCCGCTGCGCGAGCGTAAAGTCGATCTGCCGATGCTGACCGACTTGTTCGTGGAACAGTTCGCCCGCGAGCATGTACGCGGTGTGAGAGGTGTGTCCACGCGCGCGATGGACATGATCATGAACTACGACTGGCCGGGGAATGTCGCGGAGTTGCGCCGCACCATCGAGCGCGCCGTCGTCATGACGAGCGGGCCGGTGATCCACCATCACCATCTTCCATCAGAGATTCAGACGTCCGGCGATTCGGCGGCTGTTTCGACGCTGGGCCTGAGCGAGGCGCTCGAGGCGTATGAGAAGGAACTTCTCCAGGACGCGCTACGACAGACGAGAGGCGTTCGCTCGCAGGCAGCGCGCCTGCTCATGACATCGGAACGTGTGTTCAGCTATCGCCTTCGCAAGCACGGCATCGACACTCGTAGATTCAGGTAGAGCCTTTTATTCGTGTCGCAACGCTTCGATCGGATCGAGGCGCGAGGCGCGGACGGCTGGGACCATTCCGAAGAAGATGCCCACGGCGGCCGAGAACCCGAGGCCTATGGCGAAGGACCACCAGGGCAGCGAGATGGGGAAGCCGGTCACCATGCTGATGGCCACGCCGATACCACTGCCGCACAGGACGCCGAGCAGGCCTCCGACCGAGGTCAGAACGGCGGCTTCGGCAAGGAACTGCAGCAGGATCTCCTGACGGCGCGCGCCCAGCGCCTTCCGCACGCCGATCTCGCGCGTGCGCTCGGTGACGGAGATCATCATGATCGCCATCACGCCGATGCCGCCCACCATCAGTGCAACCGAGGAGATCACGACCAGCGCCAGGAAGACGGCCTGGCTGATCTGATCCCACAAGCGGAGGATCGCGTCCTGGCCGCCGATCTCGAAGTCGTTCGGCTCGTCCAGCTTCAGGCCGTGCCGGATGCGCATGATCTCCTCGACTTCGGCGACGGCCTGGTCGCGAGTCGCAGTCTCGACCGGGACGATCGTGATGGTCGCGCTGCCACCACCGCCGAACGCACGCCTGGCGTTGGTGTTGAAAACCACCTGGTGGGTGGTCTGCGGGATCACCACGAAGTCGTCCGCTTGAGGGAACGGGGACGGACGTTTTCCGAGCACACCGACGACGGTATATTCGATCGCGTCTATGCGGACCTTCTTGCCAATCGGATCCAGCCCGGATGGCGCGAACAGTGCCTGATACGGGTTGTTGGCGAGCACGACGACGCGCCGTCGACGCTGGACCTCGGATTCGGTAAAGAATCGGCCGAAGGACAACTTGACGAAGTTGACGGCGGCGAACTGTTCGGTTGCGCCGAGCACGCCGAGCGTGGGTGTGCGTTGCCCCTCGTAGGAGACTCGCCCGACCGTCTGGCCTCCGATGCCCTGGCCCATCCAGATGTCCACGATCCCGACCGACGGCGCCAGCTTTTCGATCGCTTTGGCATCGTCCACCGTCAGGTTCGGCCGGCGCATGATTTCGGCGAAGTCGGCGCCGCTGGCAAGGGTCAGGCCGCTGGCCTTGCTCAGCATGATCGTGTTGGGCCCGAGTTCCCGGATCATGTCGCGCAGCGACTCGTCGAAGCCGCGAATCAGCGATGTCATGCCGACGATCGACGTGATGCCGATGACCACTCCAAGGATCGTCAGCGCCGAGCGCATCTTGTTCGTGCGCAGCGTGTCGAGCGCCATCACGGCGACTTCGCGCCACAGGCTTCTATTCACGTCGCAATGCCTCGATCGGATCGAGCGCTGCCGCTCGTGACGCAGGGTAGGCGCCGAAGAAGAGCCCGACGGCGGCCGTGATGCCGATGCCGAGGATGACGGACCACATCTCGAGCCGCGCCGGGAGTGGCGTGAACGCAGCGATCGCCGTGGCGGCGAGCGAGCCGAGCCCGATGCCGATCAGTCCGCCGAACGTGGAGAGCGTGATCGACTCGGTGAGTACCTGCGTCATGATGTCTTTGCGTTTTGCACCCAGCGCCTTGCGCAAGCCGATCTCCCGTGTGCGTTCGCTGACCACCATCAGCATGATGTTCATGATGACGATGCCGCCGACGACGAGTGACAACGCGACGATGCCGACGAGAACGGCGAAGATCCCGCTGGTCACCTGACGGTAGATATTGAGAATCGTCTCGGACGTGAAGATGCCGAAGTTGTCGGGCTCGCTGGGCTTCAAGCGGCGTGCGACACGCATGGCGACGGTCGCATCATCCATCGCGGTCGTCATGTCGTCGGTGGTCACTGGCTTGACCATCAGCTGCAGCGACTGCCGTGCACCGAACAGACGCTGATAGGCGCCCAGCGGGATGACCGCGAAGTTGTCCTGCGAATTCCCGAAGAACGATCCCTTCTGTTCGCTGACGCCGACGACCCGGAAGTTGATGCCGGCGATTTTGATCGTCTTGTCGAGCGGGTTGATGTCGCCGAACAGCCGGTCGGCCAGTCCCCAGCCGAGCAGCGCGACCAGCTGACTACGCTCGACCTCGACCGGGCTCATCATCCGCCCTCGTTCGACGCTGAACGTCGAGAAGTCGAGGTAGGAGCTCGTCACGCCCTGGATCTGCGCGTTGTCGACCTCCTCTGTTCGATAGGACACACTGGCGTTGCGCTGCGCCTGGGCCGCCACCGACGCAATCATCGGGCTGAACGCGCGAATCGCGTCGGCCTCGTCGATGGTAATGAGTGGATTGTTCCGTGTGCGCTCCTCGTCGTCCTCGTTGAGGATCGGCGGGCGACGCTGGATGGTGAACGAGTCGGCACCGACGTCGCTCACGATCGCATCAGCGACCATCCCGTTCATGCCCTGGATCAGCGTGACCACGGTGACGATGGACGTCACCGCCACGATGTTGCCCAAAACCGTCATGAACGATCGCAGCTTGTTGGCCCAGACTGCCTGCAGCGCGATGACGATGGAATCGAGGATCTGGTTCATGAACCCTGAGGCGGAACCCCGCAGCCGTTCTACTGATTCGTCCTGCGGGTGGTCTGCTGCACCCGTACGTCCTGACCGTCGGAGAGCTCGCGGACCGAGGAGAACGGTCCGGTGATGACCTGGTCGCCGGCTTTGAGGCCATCGAGCACCTCGAAGTATTGCTCTCCCGCGATGCCGACTTTGACCGGCAGATAGACAGCCTTGCCATCGCGAATCGCGAAGACGCCTTCCGTCTCTTTTCGCGTATGTCCTGGTGGCGGCTCGTTCGATGCGCTGAGGGGCGTTTCGATGTTGGCGCCGCGCCGGCGTCGCGTTGGCGTTTCGCGAACCATCTCGCCCTTCTCGTTGTAGAGCATTTCGCGCACGGTCAACGCCTGGATTGGCACGGCGACGACGTCCTTCCTGCGTGCGGTCGTGATCTCGGCGGTGCAAGTGAACCCGGGACGGATGTCCGGGACCTGCTCTTCGAGCGTGATCACGACTTTGAAGGTGGTCGCCTGCCGCTGCCCGGCGTTCTGCTGGGTCGTCGCCGCCTGAATCGGGCTGTTACCGATCTCTGTCACGCGGCCGCGAAACGTCTTGTCGGGCACCGCGTCGATCGTCACGCGCGCTTCCTGGTTGACCTGTACGGCCGGAATCTCGGTCTCGTCGACTTCGACCTCGGCTTCGATGACCGACATGTCGGCGATCGTCAGCAGCACCGAGCCTGCGTTGTTCATCGTCCCGAGCACCGCGGTCTCTCCCTCCTCGATGCTGCGACGCGTGACCAGGCCGTCCATCGGCGCGGTGATGATGATCTGGTTCAGGTTGTAGCGAGTTGTCGAGAGGCTGGCCTGTTCCTGCTTGATGCGTGCCGCGTTGGTCTCGATATCCTGTTCCCGGGAGCGGAGCTCTGTTTCTCGAATCGAGACCTCGTTCAGCGCGCGTTCGAGATTCTCCCGCGTCGTCAGCTCTCCTTTCCACAGGTCCTGCTGCCGCTTCAAGTTCTGACGAGCGAGCTCCAGGTTCGCGCGGCTCTGTTCGACCGCCGTGCGAGCCGACATCAAGGAGGACTGCGCGGCAGCCACACTGGCTTCGCCACGCTGCAACTGTCCCTCGAGTTGTTTCGGATCGATCTCGAGAAGGAACTGTCCGGCCTTGACCCGCTGACCTTCTTCGACGGCGACACGAGTCACACGCCCCGTCGTGTTGGCGGAAACGTTCACCTGACGTTTGGGTTGAACTTTGCCAGAGGCCGAGACGATTGCTTCCAGGTCGCGGTTTCGCAAGCCCTCTGACTGGACGCTCAAGCCCGTATCACGACGGAAGTACAGATTGGCCGCTACCACGGCAGCCAAGAGCAGGATGACTCCCAGAACGATGAGAACCTTTTTCCCCTTCATCTACACACCTCAGGAACCCGACCGCCAGATTGCCACGATCAACACGATCACGACGTAAATTGTGAGCAGCGACGTTGCAATGCCGCCCGTTCGACGCTTGTACAGCACGCCCAGACCAATCGAGACGCTGACAATCCACCAGATGAAGAACAGATCGATCCCGCCGAGAAAGCGCGCGACGAAACTCGTCTCCTCGAGCATCGGCACGAAGACGTCGAGACTCGCGCCTGCGAACTCGCCACGCGCGTAACTGAGCGGCATGCTGAACGCCTGCTGCAGCGCGATGATGATCGCGGAGTGCGCGACGATGGCGAAGACATGCTTGAAGGTCGCATTCCCTCCCATCAGCATGCTGAAGACACCCATGAAGAGTACGGAGAGGATGGCCATCAGCAGCGGCCAGAACACCATGGCGGAGACACCGCCCGTGATCGGGGCCATGCGCATGCCTTCTTCCATGCGCTGATAGGCCTCATCGGGTATCTGGACTCCGAAGGCCTCCATGGCCCGCACGTTTTGATCGAGCGCCGCCTGCTGTCCGACTTCAGTGGACAGGAAAATCCCCTGCGCGAGCACGACAATCGCCAGGACGACCACGATGGCGCCAAACGCCCGCGGGCGAGCGGCGACAGCCGCGTAGGTCTCCCGTGGAGACACGACGACTCCGACCATTCTGGCCAGGAGACCTGGCGCCGGTTTGTCCGGCACGTTGTCACGAACCGATGCGACGTCGGTCACGATGCCCCTCGACTGAATTCCGGATACTCGCCAGACCGGTTGGTCTAGCAGGGCAGGGTCAACACAAACTCCTGATACGAAAGTTCTTGGCTGCGGTTCCCTTTATCTTCCCTCATGATCGCTCGCTCGACCGTAACGTGCAAATTCTCACGCCCGCTACACTGGCTCTTTCCACTATTTCGAGGTCACTGTGACGAGACGTCCGGGTCCCACCCTGTTCTTCACCGTTCTTCTTATCGGCACGCCCGTAGTGGCATCTGCCCAATTCATCGAAGCTGTTGGGACACGGGCACTTGGCATGGGCGGGGCGTTCGTGGCCGTCGCCAATGACAGCAGCGCGACGTGGTGGAACCCGGCCGGGCTGGCAGCCGGTCCCTTCCTCGATGTGACGGTAGGCTGGGCTGCGACCGATATCGATGACAGCCTTCCGGCCAGGCACGAGCGGACCACCGCTGTCGCCCTGGCGATACCTCCGTTCGGGGTCAGCTATTACCGCTTGAGCATCACAGATATAGGCCAGCTTCACACTATCGCGGTCGATGGGGGGGGCCGAGAAGATAGACGAGCCGCAGTGCCCAGTTGGTCGCTGTCAGCCAGCCAGTTCGGAGCCACCCTCGTTCACACGCTGGTGTCCGGAGTGCACGTCGGGACGACGCTGAAGTACGTGCGGGCGAAGGGTTTAAACGGAGAGCTCACGGGTTCCGAATCGGCGAGCGTATCGGAATGGCTGGAATTGGCGGACGAGATGGACGGCGGTGAAATCCACAACAGTTTCGACCTGGATGTGGGAGTCCTGGCGGTCCGCGGGCCGCTGCGGGTTGGTGCCGTCATGCGCAATCTCGTCGAAACGGAGCTCGGCGCTGTGACGATCCCGCGGCAGGCACGAGTGGGTGTCGCGTTGGACGGCGCCGAAATGGGTTCTCGCGCCTGGCTCGTCTCGATGGACGCCGATGTGATGGCTTACACCACGCCGTTCGGTGACCGTCGCGTCGTGGCGGCAGGCGGGGAAGGGTGGGTCTACGAACGCCGCGTGGGTGTTCGGGCCGGCGCGCGCTTCAACACGGCGGGGGCGAAGGAACAGGCCTTTACGGCTGGTGGCAGCGTCGCGGTTCGACCGGGGATATTCGTGGACGGGCATGTGGTGTTCGGGGGAACGGACGACGAGAGCGGATGGGGCGTTGGGGCCCGGGTGTCCTTTTGACGATTCACGTGAGATAGGCCGGTTTCTTCTTCATGGCGGTTCGAATCGGAGAGCTGCTTCTCAAAGAGAAGCGCATCACGGCTGAGCAACTCCAGGAGGCTCTGAACTATCAGCGCCAGAACGGGGGAAAGCTCGGCTTCAATCTGATCAAGCTCGGATACGTCAAAGACGACGAGATCACCGCCCTCCTGAGCAAGCAGTACGGCGTTCCCTCGATTGCGCTCGGTCAGTTCGACGTCGACGCCACCGTCGTCAAGCTCGTTCCGGCCGAGACCGCCCAGAAGTACCAGATCATCCCGCTCTCGCGGTCAGGCGCCACCCTGACCATCGCGATGACGGATCCGACCAACGTGTTCGCCATGGACGACATCAAGTTCATGACGGGCTACAACGTCGAGCCGGTGGTCGCGTCGGAAACGGCGGTCACCGAGGCGATCAAGCGTTACTACCCGGCGGCGGGGGCTGCGCCCAAGGCAGCGCAGAAGCCGGCCGAGAAGAAGCCCGAAAAAGCCAAGCCGCAGCCGCAGCAGGCGAGCCTCTCGAGCGCCGCGACCCTCGAACTCGTCACCAAGGCGCTCGAGGAAACGACCGCCGCCGTCGTCGACGACGACGTGGAACTGCTCGAGGAGATGGAGCAGATCGACGTCGC
>JAICEG010000053.1 GCA_025924295.1 Vicinamibacteria bacterium | reverse complement strand
TCCGGAACATAGAGGCTCCTTTCTGCCGAGCGCACGTGCGCAGAAGTGGTACGAGCCCGCCCCGGGGACGAGGGCTGGAATCTGAGTGATCAGGGGCTTTCTTCCAGTGGTAAACGACGGGACGGTATCATTGCGAACCGAACGATCGCCGTATGAGAAGAAATCGTGAAGGCGGATCGATGCTCCGAGTCGTGAAGCGGATCGCGGCTGTGCTGGTATCGTGCTCGGTAGCGAGTACAGCGATGGGACAGACTTCTCCGGTCGAGCTGGTGACCGTCGCGCAGGGGCCCATGTCGAACATCGAGCAGCCACGTCAGGTCGTGGTCCGCGCCGCGGCCGAGTGGCAGGCGCTGTGGAAGGAGCACGACGCCCAGAGCGCGGTGCCTTCCGTCGATTTCGCGCAATCGATCGTCGTCGCTGTTTTTCTTGGTACGCGGCCCTCAGCAGGATTCGCCGTGGAGATCACCGCGGTCAAGGGAGATGGCAGCCGCGCGGTCGTCGAATATCGCGAGCGCCGCCCGGCCCGCGACGCGATCACCGCGCAGGTGATCACCTCACCGTTTCACATCGTTCGCCTGGCGCGTGGTTCGGGGACCATCGAGTTCAGGCGGGTCGAAGGTCCTTAGCGAACCCCTCGGGCAGGCGCGCCCGCCGAGCGCCACAGCCCCGATCGCTGCACGTTTCGTCTGCTAAGCTAGCGCGCATGAGATCAGCACTCACAGCCGCATTCGTCCTCACGGCGTCTGTTTCGTTCGCCCAAGGGCCAGGGCGCAATGCCGACCTGGTCAGAACGACGCTGCCGCTCGAAGGCGCGCCGAAAGCGATCCCGGGCCCATACAAAGTCATGTCGGAGCGCGCGCCCGGCTCGCCGGGCCACGTTGTCTTCCGTCCGGAAGATCTCGGCAGATTCTCCGGCAAGGACAAGCTGCCGGTGATGGCGTGGGGCAATGGCGGCTGCGCCATCAACAGCGCGCGGTACTCGGGCTTTTTCACGACGATCGCGTCGCACGGCTTCCTGGTGATCGGCAACGTGCCGGAGCCGGGCGCCGCGCAGCGGCAACAGAACGCCGACGATCTGCGCAAAGCGATCGCGTGGGCGGAGAAAGAAAACGCGCGCGACGGCTCGCCGCTCAAGGGCAAAGTCGATCTCGAGAATGTCGCCGTGATGGGGCAATCGTGCGGAGGATTTCTTTCGATCACGCTCGGCGCCGACGCGCGCGTGAAGACCATCGGCGTCTTCAACTCCGGGGTGCAGCGCGCCAGGCCGGAATCGAACGAGGACGCGCTGCAGAAGGTCCACGGTCCCGTGCTGCTGATCAACGGCGCCGAACGCGACTTCCTCACGCCCGCGTCACTGACGACATTCGAGCTGCTCAAGAACGTGCCGGCGTTCTACGGCGCCCGCCACGGCGCGGGCCACACCGCCACCGTCGATCACCCGGGCGGCGGCGAGTATGCGAACGTCGCGTCGAACTGGCTGCTCTGGCAGTTCAAGAACGACAAGAAGGCGGCGGCGATGTTCGTCGGCGACACGTGCGAGCTCTGCACGAACAGCAACTGGGACGTTCGCGCGAAAGGATACAAAGACGCACGCAATGCGGGCCCGGCCGCGACCTTCGATCGCGGCAGCAGTCAGCAGGCGTGGCAGAACGCGAACTACAAAACGACGCTCTCGCAGTGCAAGACCCCGCCGCAGCCGTTCGCGATTCCGAGTGCGGACAACGGGGCGACTGCCGCGGCTGCACCGCCTGAGCCGGTGCTTCCGCCGACATCGTCGATTCCTGGAGTGCTGGAGGCGTTACAGAGCTGGAAGGTCGTGTGGTCGTGGCAAGGCAACAACGCTGACGGCCCGATCGCCGGCGAGAACGGCACGCTGGTGTTCGCGAACAACGACGCGGGCGACGTCATCCAGTTCGATCCGGCGACCGGCCTGGCGAAGGTCGCCTACGGCAACGTCAACACCGCTGGCGCCGTCTCGCGCAGCAAGAACGGCGCGCTGTTCGTTGCCGCACGCGGACTCGGAGGCGGAATCGAACAGCTCGAGCCGCAGCGCCGGGTGCTCGCGAACACGTTCAACGGCGAGCCGTTCGAGTGTATTGGCGGCGTGCTCAACGATCTCACCGCCGACGCCAACGGCGGCGTGTACTTCTCCGTGACTGGTGCGAGAAACAGCGGCGTCTTCTATACCAGCTCAAAGGGCGTCGTCTCCCAGTACGGGAAGGACGTGCCGCTCGCCAACGGCATCATTCTCAGCCCCGACGAGAAGACGCTATATGTGACCAACGGCGCCATCGTCTACGCCTTCGACGTGAACGCTGATGGCTCGCTGACCAATCAGCGCCAGTTCGGAACACTGCAAGGCGGCGAGGCCGGCGACGGATCCGCGGTCGATCAGCAGGGACGGTTGTACGTGGCGACCGGCAAGTCGGTGGATGTGTTTGCGGCCGACGGCAAGTTGCTCGGCACGATTCCCGGTCCGCAAGGCCTGCATGGCACGTTCTTCGGCGGCAAGGACCGGAAGACGCTCTTTGGCATCGTCTTCTATGGCACGTGGGGAACACCGAGCGCGCGAAACGCGATCATCGCGATTCCGACCGTCGCGGAGGGTTATACCGGCCGCGCGAAATAGCAGGTGCGCGATGCGATCCCTTCTGTTAAGCGTCTTCGTCGCCGTCCTGGCGTGCGGTGTCTGGTTGCCTGGCGCTCAGGAGGGCCAGGCAGATGTTGAGTGGCGTTACTACTCGGGCGACAACGCTGCGCGGAAGTACTCTCCACTCGGCCAGATCACGAAGGACAACGTCGCGAGCCTGCGAGTCGCGTGGCGCCGTCCCCACCTCGATCCCAGCCTGCTTGCACTGAATCCGCGCCTGCGGCCTGCCAACAACTTCCGTTCGACGCCAATCATGGTCGGCGGAGTGGTCTATGCGTCGAACGGGATTGGCTTGGTTGAAGCGTTCGATCCGGAGACCGGCCGGACGATCTGGGTTCAGCAGGTGCCGGAAGACGAGCTCCCTGTCGGAAACAGCAACCGCGGCGTCGCGTATTGGAGCCAAGGCGACAACGGACGCATTCTGACGTTTCGCAACCACTACCTCTATGCGCTGGACGCTCGCACCGGCGCACCCATCGCCGGGTTCGGTCTCGGGGGCCGCGTCGATCTCACGGCTGCCACTGGCAGTTCACGGGCCTACACGTGGAACGGAACACCACTCGTCGTCCGTGATGTGGTGGTCCTGGGATCATCGATGGCCGAGCAGGACTCCGCCGCTCGAATGACCGGGACGCCGGGTGATGTCTACGCCTTCGACGTGCGCACGGGGGCGCTGCGCTGGACGTTCCATGTGATTCCGCGGGCAGGGGAATTCGGCACGGAGACATGGGAGAACGAGTCCTGGCGTTACACCGGCGCCGCCAACGTCTGGGCACCAATGAGCGGCGACGATGACCTCGGGTACGTGTATCTGCCGACGAGCAGCGCCACCAACGACATGTACGGCGGTCATCGGATCGGCGCGAATCTGTTCAGCTCCTCGATCGTGTGTCTCGACGCAGCCACCGGCAAGCGGGTGTGGCACTACCAGACTGTGCATCACGACCTGTTCGACTACGACAACCCTGCGGCGCCGATCCTCGTCGACATCACCGTCAGCGGACGCAGAATCAAGGCCGTCGCCCAGATCACGAAGCAGGCACTCACGTTCGTGCTGGATCGGACGACCGGTCAGCCCGTATGGCCCATCGAGGAGCGCCGTGTACCGGCATCGGCTGTTCCGGGAGAACAATCGTCGACGACTCAACCCGTTCCGAGCAAACCGCCAGCATTCGACCGACAGGGGCTCGCTGTCGAGGACCTGATCGATTTCACCCCCGAGCTTCGTGCTGAGGCTGTCGAGATCACCAAGAAGTATGTGATCGGTCCGATGTTCACCCCGCCCTCCGTTGCTGGCCCTGGCCCGGAGGACAAGAAGGGAACGATTCAACTGCCAGGATCCGTTGGCGGCGCGGACTGGACCGGCGCGGCATTCGATCCCGAGACCGGGGTGCTGTATGTGCCATCGATGACGAACCCGTTCGTGGCAAACCTTCTTCCTGGAGACCCCGCGCGGACAGACCTTCGCTACAGAGCAAGCACGCGTGAGCTCATTCAGGGCCCACGTGGTCTGCCGTTGACGAAGCCTCCTTATGGCCGTATCACTGCGCTCGACTTGAATCGCGGTGAGCGCCTCTGGATGGTGGCGAATGGTGACGGCCCACGCAATCATCCGCTCCTCAAGCCGTTGAATCTGCCGCCGCTGGGCCACGCGGTTCGAGCCGCACCGCTGGTCACGAAAACGTTGCTGTTCGTGAGCGAGGGCGATCAGATCAATGTGCGAACTCCACCAAACGGTGGCGGCAAGATGCTGCGTGCATTCGACAAGGCGACCGGCGCCGTCGTGTGGGAAACCGCACTCGACGCAGGCACGACTGGAACATTGATGACGTACCTGTCCAAGGGCCGCCAGTACGTGGTCGTAGCAATCGGTGGACAGAATCACCCAGCCGAGTTCGTGGCATTTGCCTTATCTGGCGATTCAGGCTCGACATCGCCAGCTCAATAGACCCTGCGCTGCCTCAACGCAACCGCTTAGAAAGTCCACTTCACGGCTAGCTGTACCTGGCGCGGGTCGCCGACGCCAGTGCGCAGGAACCCGTCGAAGTTGAACAACGCCGGCGTGCTCAATGGATTGATGTTGTTGTCGTTGTTGAAGGTGTTGAACATCTCGATGGTCGGAGTGAGCTCCGAGCCGCCGGCGAACCGGAACGGCCGCGCCAGCCGCCAGTCGAGACTGAAGTACTCATTGTCTTTCCGGAGGGTGTTGCGCCCGCGATCGACACCATTCAGGCTACGGGGCGACGGCGTGATCGGCTGGGCGCTGCGGTACTGCACGCGGGTACTCAGTTGCACCGCGGCCGGCAGCGCGAAGTAGCCGAAGGCGTTCGCCTTGTGGCGGATGTCGCGGTCCGACAGCGCGTAGTCCTGCCCGAGATCGAAGAAATTGAAGCTGCGATCCGTGAACGGATCGCGCTCGTTCGAGTCGTCGTCTTCATCCTTGGCCAGCACGTAGTTTCCTTCGAACTGGTAGCCGCGCGAGAAGCGCTTTCGGATCCCCAAGGTCAGGCCGCGATAGCGCGATTCGCCGAGGCTGGTCGTGACCATCACTTCGTCGAGCTGTGGTCCCCATCGCGGCGTGTATGTGTACGAATTGCCGGTGCCGGGGCCGTCCGAGCAGCACACCGGATTCATGCGGTTGTAGTTCAGGAAGCGCGGCAGGTTCCGTCCCTCGTTCCAGGTGAAGTCGACGTAGGCCGCGAGGTCCGTGGCCACTTCCTGCTCGTACGCGATGTTGTACGCGTAGACACGCGGGTTCTCGTAGTCCTTGTCGAATACTCGCACTCCGCTGAAGAGCGGGAACTGTCCCTCCGGCAGCGGGGCCGGCGTCACCACGTTCGGCCAGGTCGGAGTCGGCGCGCCGAAGGCCAGCAGGTTCCCCGTGCTCGCGAAGATGGTCTGCTGCTGCAGCCCGTTGGTCGTAACGCTGCCGACCTGGCTCAGCATGTTCTGCCGGGCGAAATAAACTCCCGCGCTGCCGCGCAGCACGGACTTGCCGTTGCCGAGGACGTCCCACGCGACACCGCCGCGCGGCTGGAACATCCCCCACTGATCCGGAATCGTTCCGTCGGAGGGGAACGCCGGGTCGGTGAGGAAGGGCGCGAACGCCGTCGTCGTGGGATCGACCGTCTCCGGCATCAGCTGGGCGTCCCAGCGCAGGCCGTAGTTCAGCGTCAGGTTGGCGCGTACCAGCCATTGATCCTGCACGAACAGCGACAGCTCTTCGTTCGAAATTCTCGACGCGCCGGCCGCGTCAGTCGCAAGTCCCGTGCGCCCTGCACCCTGGAGATACAGCAGCAGCGGACCGCCGGTCGTCGTGGTACCTCCCGGGCAACCGGCGGGCAGTGTCGCATAGCCTCCGTTGGAACAAGCGATGGTGTTGGGGCCGAAGCCGCCGGGCGCAGCGGGTGACGCATAGCGCAGGAAACCGGTGACACTCTCGAATAGATAACGGCCGGTGAAGAAGCCGCGGAAGACCTGATCGTTCAGCGTGTGCATCCATTCGCCGCCGATTTTGACGTTATGGGATCCCGTCACGATCGAGACACTGTCCTTCACCTGCGTCCGCCAGATCAGCTCGTCGACGTTCGGCTGCATGAAGTACGGGTTGCCGAACCGGAACGTCGGAACGAAGCCAATGCCGGTGTCGGCGGCAAGTGTGGACGCTACGGCCGTGCGCGGCCGCGTCTCGCGCGAGTAGGTGAAGTGCGCTTCGTTCAACATCCGCGACGAGAGGCTGGTGAACCAGTTCAGGTTGCCGACGTTGATATAGGCCGGGTCGCCCTCGATGCCGTTTGCCGACGTCCCATAGGTCGCGACATCAAACGTCTCGTTCTCGTTCCGCGAACGGTTGAACGTCCACGACGCCGACGCCCGCTGGGCACTGCTCAACTCGAGATCGAGTTTGCCGAGGAGCGCGACGGTGAAGATAGGATGGCTGATCGGCTGCCCCTCGTCCTGGCCGAGACGCGTCTGGAAGAAATTCAGCAGCGCGGTTCGCTGACAGTCCTGGTTCGCGTTGATCAACGCCTCGTGCTGCGGCACCGTCGGATTGCTGACCGGGCAGGCGGTATCGCCCAGCTGCCGGCTCAAGTTCGGCCGCTCGAAGTCGCCGGTGATCCCTTCCACGGCGGCGAAGTAGAACGCCCTGTCGCTGCGGATCGGTCCACCGGCGGTGCCGCCGAACTGTTCGCGATGAAACCCTTCGAGTTGTGAGCCGTCAGAGAGATCACCGGTCAGCGCTTCGAGTCGTTGAAAGTGGAACAGGCTGCCGTGCAGCGTGTTCGTCCCCGATTTCGTGATCACGTTGACCACGCCGCCTGCCGTACGGCCGAACTCCGCCGGCGCACCAGTCGCAATGACCTGGAACTCCTTGACGGCCTCGAGGGTGATGTCGATAGCTGCGCGCTGGCCGCCCGCCTGCTCGCCGAAGAACCCGTTGTTGAAGTCGCCGCCATCGAGGCTGATGTTGTTGAAGATGCCGCGCTGGCCGGCGAACGTGATCTCGTCGCCGTCGGGACCCTGCACGACACTCACACCGGGCGTCAGCGTCAGCAGATCATCGAACTTGCGTCCAAGAATCGGCGTCTGTTCGACGGTCACCTGATTGAGCGTGCTCGCTGCCGACGACCGCAGGTTCTCGACGACTGGCGCCGAGGTCGTGACGCGGACGGTCTCGGATACGGCCGACACTTTCATCTCGGCACCGAGCGTGACCGACTGGCCGACGGTGAGCGTGATGTTCTCGTGGACCAGCGTCGCAAATCCCAGGAGTGTATAGGTCACCGAGTACGGACCGGGCGGCATCTGCAGGAAGATGAACCGGCCATCGGTCCCGGTCGTCTGCGTGCGAACCAGGTTCGTGTCGACGTTCCGCGCTTCGACGGTCACACCAGGCACGACGGCTCCAGTGGAATCGGTCACGACGCCCTGGATGACGCCGGTTGTGATTTGCTGGCTGAATGCCGCGGAGGCGAAGGAAAGAAATGCGACAAGGATCACAACTCTACGCACGGCGAAACCTCCGGTGAGGGACGCTCGAACCGATCAACGCGATCGAACTATCCGGAGATGCGCACGTTACCTGCGTGATGCGACGGATTCAACAGACGAATTCGATCGTTCTGACCATGGAGTCAGACGAAGTTGTCAGTTGGCCGCCACGGCGGGATTGCGGTCGAGGTGGAGGACTTGAGCTGTAGAGACCTCTTACGTTGGAGTCTCGTCGCCCGTGCGCACGAGCAGGACGCATACGAAGCCGACGGCCCCCATGACCGCAATCAGTGTGGGGATCGGCCAGTAGGCGCCCCCGGCGGCGCCCACTAGTGAAGCGGCCGTGAGCGGGACGAACCCGGCGATGGCGCCGCCGAGCTGGTAGCCGAGGGAGGCGCCGCTGTAGCGGACGTGGGCGGGAAACATCTCCGAGTACAGCGCCGCGCTCGGCGAGTACACCGCGTTGTGGCCGACGCAGATGGCGATGACCACTGCGAGCCATGCCAACATCGGAATCTGGGAGGTGATCATGAAATTGAGCGGCACCGCGAACGCGACGATGAACAGCGTGCCAAAGATGATCACCGGGCGCCGTCCCAACTTGTCCGAAAGCGCACCCAGTGCGGGGATCGTGAGGATCTGTATCGCACCTGCGGCGGTAACTCCGACCAGGTACGTGTTCTGCGAAAGGCCGTACTCTCGGGTGGTGTACGCCAGCGTGTAGACGGTCATGGCGTAGAACAGCACGCCGTGCGCCAGGTACATCCCGGCGGCCAGTATCACGTTGCGAGCGTCGGAGCGCAGCAGTTCGACCACGGGTACCTTCACGACCGCTCGGCTCTCCTTGATCTGGGCAAACACCGGAGACTCCATGATCCGGAGCCGGATGAACATCCCGACGAACACGAGGACGATGCTGATCAGGAAGGGCACGCGCCAGCCCCAGGACAAGAAGTCGTCCTCGGGAAGCTGTTGCATCAGCAGGAACATGCCCGTCGACATCAGGCCGCCGACGGCGCTGCCCACCTGTGCGAAGCTCCCGAAGAAGCCGCGCCGCTCGCGGCTGGCGTGCTCCGTCGCCATCAGGACCGCGCCGCCCCACTCGCCGCCGACCGCCAAGCCCTGCACGAAGCGGAGCACGACCATCAGTATCGGCGCCCATACCCCGATGGCCGCATACGTAGGCATCAGCCCCATCAAGAACGTGGCGACGCCCATCATCGTCAGGGTCACGACCAGTGTGGTCTTGCGCCCGACTCGGTCGCCGATGTGACCGAACACCAGGCCGCCAACCGGCCGCGCGACGAACCCGACTGCGAACGAAGCGAAGGCGGCGAGCATACCGGCCAACTCGGAGAAGGTGGGAAAGAACAACCGGCCGAACACCAGCGCCGAGGCGGTCCCAAAGATGAAGAAGTCGTACCACTCGATCGTGGTGCCCACCATGCTGGCAAGGGCGACCCGCCGTACGGACTCCTGCGGTGCCGAACCGCTGTGCGTATTCTTCATGGCTGCGCTGTCGTCCTTCGCGGTCCGCGGTGTGCGTCTCAGTGCATCAAGACGCCGCCATCGGCGATCAATGTGGATCCGTGCACGAAATCGGCGCCTGGCGAGATCAGCCACGCCGCGCACTCCGCGATCTGCTCCGCCGTGCCGACTTTGCCGACGGCCGCCACGACCTGGGCTCGCCGCACCGGGTCGCTCATCGCTGAGGCCACGAACGGCGTGTCGATGAAGCCTGGGGCGAGCGCGTTCACCGCGATGCCCTTGTCGCCGAGCGCCCGAGCGCAGCTCTTCATCATCGTCAGCACCGCGCCCTTGCTGGTGGCGTAAGAGCCGGTCGCCACGTAGCCGCCACCCGTATAGCTGGAGATGCTGGCCACCATGCAGATGCGGCTTCCGGGCTGCATCTGCTTCGCGCCCTCGCGCACGCTGAGAAACGAGCCGATCACGTTGATGTCGAACAGGCGTCGGAACTGTTCAACGGAGGTGTCGAGGAACGGCGTTGTCTCGATGACGCCAGCCGCCGTCACCAGGGCATCCAGCCCGCCGAACGCCTCGCGAACCTGCGCGAACGCCGCGACCGTGGAGGGCTCGTCCGCGACATCGATCGGAACGCAGATGCCCCGGTCTCCGGCGGTGGCCCTGGCGCCGTCGATATTCCGGTCGAGGCAGGCCACGCGCCAGCCGTCCGCGATGAGCTTCCGCGCCGTCGCCGCTCCGATGCCGCTGGCGGCACCGGTCACCGCCACCCGTCGCCCGTGAACTGTCTGTCTCATGTCCGGGCCGTAATGCTAACAGTTCGTGCACCGAGCGTCTGTGATGCCGTCCCCTTTCGCGGTACAACAGATCGCAGTGTCCGTCTCTCTTGCCGACCTGCTCCCCGACGCGCAATGGGACCCGTCGAGCGACGTGCTGCTCGAACGCTTCCTCAGGTACACCGCGGGCAAGCGCCTGGCCCTCTATCCGGCCCAAGAGGAGGCGATCCTCGAACTGCTCGACGGCAAAAACGTCATCCTCAACACGCCGACCGGATCCGGCAAGTCGCTCGTCGCCTCCGCGATGCTCTTCGCCTCGCTCGCGCGCGGGCAGCGCGCGGTCTACACCTGTCCGATCAAGGCGCTCGTCAATGAGAAGTGGATGGCGCTGTGCCGCGAGTTCGGACCGGATCAAGTCGGTCTCTCGACCGGCGACGCCTCTGTCAACCGCGATGCGCCGATTCTCTGCTGCACCGCGGAGGTGCTCGCCAACATCGCGTTGCGCAGAGGGCGCGACGCCGGCTTCAACCACGTGGTGATCGACGAATTCCACTACTACGCCGATCGCGACCGCGGCGTCGCCTGGCAGGTGCCACTGCTGACGATGCCGGACGCGCGATTCCTGCTGATGTCGGCAACCCTCGGCGACACGAGCTTCTTCGAGGAGGCCCTCACGCGCCTCAACGGGCGCGCGACGGTCACGGTGAAGTCCGGCGATCGCCCGGTGCCCCTCGAGTACTCCTACGCGGAGATCCCGCTCGCGCACACGATCGAGAAGCTCGTGGACGAAAGCAAGACGCCGGTCTACGTCGTCCACTTCACGCAGGCTGAAGCCGCCGAGAGCGCGCAGGATTTCACCAGCCTCAAGATCTGCACGAAGGAACAGAAGGCTGAGATCGCCGCGCGCATCGCCAACTTCAAGTTCAGCAGCCCGTACGGCGGCGACATTCGCAAGTGGCTCAGGCACGGCATCGGCCTGCATCATGCCGGGCTGCTCCCGAAGTACCGCGTGCTGGTCGAGCAACTGGCACAGGCGGGACTGCTGAGGGTGATCTGCGGAACGGACACGCTCGGCGCCGGCATCAACGTGCCCATCCGCACGGTCCTGTTCACGCGGTTGTGCAAGTTCGATGGCCAGAAGACGGCGCACCTGAGCGTACGCGACTTCCACCAGATCGCCGGCCGCGCCGGGCGCAAGGGCTTCGACGACCGCGGCTTCGTCGTCGTCCAGGCGCCGGAGCACGTGATCGAGAATCTCCGGCTGAGCGAGAAGGCCGCCCGCGACGGCAAGAAGATCGTCAAGCGCAAGCCGCCCGAGCACAACTTCGTCAACTGGGACCTCAACACGTTCAAGCGGCTGATCGGTGCGCCGCCCGAGCAGCTCGTCTCGAGGTTCCAGGTGTCACACGGCATGCTGCTCAACGTGTTGAGCCGGAAGGGCGACGGCTGTCGCGCGATGCAGCGGCTGCTCCGGGACAGTCACGAAACGGACGTGATGAAGGCCGCGCTGCGGAAGCGCGCGTGGCAGCTCTTTCGATCGCTCGTCGCGCGCGGCGTCGTGGAGTTCGTCCCGAGGACCGCAGAGGGCGCCAGGCTGCGTGTCAACGTGGACCTGCAGGACGACTTCTCGATGGACCAGACGCTGTCGCTGTACCTGATCGAGACGCTGCCGCTGCTCGACGCCGCGTCGCCGGAGTACGCGCTCGACGTGCTGACGTTAGTGGAGTCGATCCTCGAGAACCCCGAGTTGATCCTGCGCCGGCAGCTCGATCGCATCAAGGACCGCGCGGTCGCGCAGATGAAGGCCGATGGCGTCGAGTACGAGCAGCGCATGGAGGAGCTCGAAAAGCTCGAATACCCCAAGCCGCTCCGCGACTTCGTCTATCAGACATTCAACGCGTTCGCGGACACGCATCCGTGGGTCGGCGAAGAGAACATCCGCCCCAAATCGGTCGCGCGCGAGATGTTCGAGAACTTCCGCTCCTTCGACGAGTACGTCCTCGACTACGAGCTGCAGCGATCGGAGGGCCTGCTGCTGCGGCACCTGAACAGCGTCTACAAGGTGCTCAGCCAGACCGTGCCTGACGGCGTCAAGACCAGCGAGGTGACCGACGTGGAGCTGTACCTCCGGACGCTCCTCAGCCAGGTCGACTCCAGCCTCGCGGACGAGTGGGAGCGAATGCGCGATCCCGGCTACCAGCCGCTCGCCGCGGGACCTGTGACGCCAAGGCCACCCGGCGTCGAGACGATGGCTCCGGATGTCACACGCGACGCGAAGGCTTTCACCGCCGCAATCCGGACGCTCGTGTTCACCTTCCTGCGCGCGTGGAGCACCGGCCGTCACGCCGCCGCCCTTGCGGCGCTCGACGCGCCTCCACCTGACCATCCCGACGCGGGCGCATGGACGGCGGAGCGGCTGCGATCAGCGCTCGAGGACTACCGCGTCGACCACGAAGGCGTCCGTCTCGATCCCGAAGCGCGAAACATCCGGCACACCCACGTCATTGCGACCGAAGACGGGCGAACGTGGCGCGTGGAGCAGGTGCTGGTCGACGCCGAACAGCACAATGACTGGATGGTGGAGTGTGCTGTGGACCTGCAAGCCTCGCGCGAAGCTAACCGGCCAGTGCTCTGGCTGCGTAGGATCAGGGCGATCGGGTAGTCGTTCATGGACGACGGTCAGAGGAACCTCACATGCCAGAGCTGACTCGAATCACCCGTGATCCCCGCGTAATGGGCGGGAAGCCTTGCACCCGAGGCATGCGGTCACGGTGGGAACCGTCGTTGGCCTTGTTGTGTGCAGCCCCTTGTGTAGTCGTGCGGACGTCTCGGCGGTCCATGTCACACTGCGTGTTCACTTGCGCTTTGCGACGTCCGCCTTCGCCGCTGCGCGCCGATCTCGCTGCTCGGACATCAGACGGTAGGCGATGTAGTACTTGTAGATGTTGCTGACGTAGGTGACCGTTTCCCGGCCGATCCGCTCCGAGGCGACGCGCTCGACGTTGCCGAACCACACGTTGGGATCGAGGCCCCTCTTCTCCGTCTCGCGCCGGAGCTGTCGCAAGCGTCCCGGCCCGGCGTTGTAGGCCGCGAACGTCATGAGTCCCTTGTTCAGATTGTCCATCGGCTCGTCCTTGAAGTACTCGTCCATCATGAACCGCATGTACTTCACGCCGGCGTGGATGTTGGCGTCGACCTTCGTGATGTCGCCGACGTTCAATTCCTTGCCGGTCGGGGGCATGACCTGCATCACACCAATCGCGCCCACGGGACTCTTGACGTCCTGATCCAGCGTCGATTCCTGGTACCCCTGCGCCGCCATCAGCAAGTAATCGAGGTTGTACTGTGCCCCGTACTTCTTGAACAACGCGGCCACGGCCTCTAACTTTTTACGCTCGGTATCGGCCGCAGCGTTTTTCGCGTAATTGGTGCTGTCGAGATAGCGGCGTTCGATGGTGTTTCGGAACCCATCGCCCTTGCCGTGCTTGCGAAGCCACGTGTTGACGGTCTCTCGGAGCTTGGGGTTCTCCTTGCGAAACGCGACCGCCAGGCTGCCGCCGGACCGCACCGTCATGTCGCGGTGCACCTTGATGCTGGTGAACACCTTGCTCCAGAAGTCGGCCAGATAGTCGTCCACGACGGTGATCGGGGCGAGGCCGGCGTTGACCATCTCGAGCACGTCGTCGTCCTCGAGCACGTCGGGGGCCTCGTCGATCACCACCGCCGGCTTGCCGCGCGCCTTCAGTTGCTCGTTCAGGCGGACGAGGCTCTCCTCATAAATGCTTCCTTTGCGGACGAACACCGCTTGGCCGGCGAGATCGTCCACAGTCGCGATTGGCGGCGCGCCTGGCCCGGTGACCACGACTTCGTTCACATTGGTGCGCGTCGGCACCGAGAAGGCGACGAGCTTCTCCAACTCGGGCCTCACGGTCACCATGGCCGCGACCATGTCAATCTTGCCGCTCGCGAGGGCGGGGTACAGCTGATTGCGCGTCATCGGGACGATCACGACGTGCACCTTGAGGTTGCCGGTCTTCAGGTCCGCGTTCAGATCGTTCTCGAACAGCTTCAACGATTCATAGGTCAGCCCGCGTTCCTGCCCCTTGTCGATGAAGTAGTGCGTGCGGTTGAAGGTCACGCCGACGCGAATCGAGCGACGCTGGACCAACGCATCGAAATCGCCGGTGAACGGCCTGTCCATCACGAGCCGCACGGCTTCCGGAAGGGCGTCGTAGGGGGAGACTGTCTCCGGGATTGCCGCGTCAGCCGCCGACGGTGTTGCCACCGCCGTCGCTGGCGGCGCGGCCTCCTGCTGACCAGAGCAGGCCGTGGTCGCCGCGAGAAGCAGGGCAACTACTCCCCGATAGACGCCAGACTGCAGGCGTACGGTGCTCATGTTGCGTTCTTTCGGCGCGTCCGCGCGTAGCTGTCCTTGGCCGCGTTCGTGTGAAGTCCATGCCGTTCGGCCAACAAATCCCTCGGCTCAGTGACATACGGATTCACGTGGCGCAATCGAGCGCTGAAGAGATCTCAAGCGCCTGAATCACTCATCCTCTCCCGTAATAGCGGCGAAGGATGTACCACTTTGAACAGCGTCGCGGCTGTGGTTCCAGGGGCTGTGAAATTACGGGACAGAGGTGACATCCAACGCCGGGACTTCCTCGATCGATCCGACCTGGCTGCTGTTGGCTCTGGGGGCCCTGCTTTGGGAGCCGGCAGGGACAATTTCGTAACGGTCGACATTGCGATGCGACTACGTCCACACCCATCGTGCGATCGCTACATTTCTGGTTCTACGGAAGGCAGCATGTGTGGTGAAGCACGTGGCGGGCCCAGTCGCTGCTCGATCGCGTCGAGGCCATCGACGGAATTCAGGAAGGCCACCGGCATCCGACGTAAGTGTCATTGCGCCCGCGACCATCCCACCCCGATCGTCGCGTTGCAGCACTGACACACCGGTGGAAACCGCACGACAGACAGACATGATTGAGTGAGAATCAGGGTCGGCGGGCGGCACCCGGCAGGTATCGAGCCGATGCTTCTCTCCCGGCAGTTGTCAGAGAGCAGACATGAAGGACGCGTTCTCGTTCGGGCCATTTCATTTGCACCCCAGTAAGCGGACCCTGCTGAAGAACGGCACGGCCGTGCCTCTGGGGAGTCGCGCATTCGACATGCTGGTTGCGATGGTTGAGCGCAATGGACAAGTCCTGACGCCCGCGGAGTTGATGGCAAACGCATGGCCGGGACTGATTGTCGACGAGTCTAACGTGCGCGTGCAGGTAGCGAATCTTCGTCGCACACTGGGATGCGGTCGCGACGGCGCGCGTTATATCGCGAACGTTGCGGGGCGCGGGTATTGCTTCGTGGAGCCCATAGGGCGGATCGACTCCCCCGAGCATCCCTCGCCAACAACGTCCGAACCAGGCGTGGCGCCTGGCGCGCCGCACGTCGACAGAGTCACGCAGACATCCGGATCGCTGTCGAGCGTCCCACCACCACTGGCGGGCGCGATTGGCCGGGACGCGTGCGTCGCGGAGTTGGCGCGGGTTGTCAACGAAAGGCGCCTGGTCACGGTCGTCGGTGCGGCAGGCGCAGGGAAGACAACCCTGGCCATCCTCGTCGCACATGCCCGTGACGCATTCGATGACTCCACCGCTTTCGTGGATCTGAGCACCGTGGATGGCGAGGACATGGTTGCGGACGCCCTGGCGGCGGCGGTCGGCTACATATCACCAGGAGGTGACTTCCTCTCGGGGCTCCTGGAAGTCCTTTCCAATGGAAAGACGCTGATCATCCTCGACAACTGCGAGCATGTGATTGCTGCCGTCGCCACCCTGTGTCTCCAGATCGTCGAAGGCACCTCGAACGTGTCCTTCTTGAACACCAGCCGGGAAGCCTTGCGGATAGAGGAAGAGTTCGTGTATCTGCTGCGCCCCCTGGCATCCCCGCCGGAGGCGGGACGACTTACCGCGACACAGGCGATGACCTGGCCGGCGATTCAGCTCTTCATGGAGCGTGCACGGGAAGGAGGCGCCAGAGGCACCATGAGTGACGATGAAGCCTCCATTGTGGCTGGACTGTGTCGCCGACTGGACGGCAATCCTCACGCGATCGGACTGGTCGCCAGCCGAGTTGGCACTTATGGGATACAGGGCGTTGCCGATCTGTTCGAGCGTCAGGTCGCACTGCATTGGCAGGGGCGCCGCGATGCCATTCCACGTCACCAGACGGTCGAGGCCCTGATCGACTGGAGCCACAGACTGCTTCCCGAACGAGACCGCCAGGTTCTCCACAGGCTCTCGGTATTCTCCGGATCGTTTCCGCTCGAGGCCGCCGTCGCCGTGACGTCGGACGACGCGATTGACGCCTTCCAGGTGAGTGCGGCCATCGGCGATCTGGTAGACAAGTCTCTCGTCGCCGTCAGCCAGCAAAGCCAGGGGACCCATATCAGGTTGCTCGAGACCACCAGGGCATACGCTGCCTCGCGGCTCGCCAGACTGCGGGCCACGAACGAGTTTGCACGTCGGCATGCTCAGTACTACGCAGAGCAGCTTCGCAAGCACGTGGATGGCCGCCTCATGCCCGAGACCCAACGCATGCATCTTCGTGTACCTGATCTCGGCAACGTACGTGCCGCGCTCGAGTGGGCTTCCTC
>JAICEG010000052.1 GCA_025924295.1 Vicinamibacteria bacterium | reverse complement strand
TAGTGGGCGATTGTGACTTCACCAGTTCAGATCGCCCCCGCGACCGGCAAACTTGGAGTCCTGCTGGTCGGCCTAGGTGCCGTGAGCACGACGACCATTGCCGGCGTCATGGCCATCCGGCGCGGCCTTGCGCGTCCCATCGGCTCCCTCACGCAGATGGGCACCATTCGCCTCGGTAAACGGACCGAGGGGCGAGCACCGAAGATCAATGAGTTCGTGCCTCTTGCCAGCCTCGACGACATCGTCTTTGGTGGATGGGACATCTTCGAAGAGGACTGCTACGCGGCCGCACGGACGGCAGGAGTACTGGAGCCGGACCAGCTCGCTCAGGTGCGCAACGAGCTCGAAGCCGTCAAACCGATGCCGGCGGTCTTCGACCAGCGTTACGTCAAGCGGCTCGACGGCCCGAACGTCAAGAAGGGCAAGAACAAGAAGGACTTAGCCGAGCAGCTCATCGCTGACATCCGGGCGTTCAAGGCGCGGCACAGTTGTGATCGCATGGTCATGATCTGGTGCGGCAGCACCGAGGTCTACATGAAGGAGACCGCCGCTCACGCGACGATCGCCTCCTTCGAGAAGGCCCTCGAGGACAGCGACGATGCGATTCCGTCGAGCATGATCTACGCGTACGCTGCGCTGCGCGAGGGGCTGCCGTTCGCGAACGCGGCCCCCAACCTGACGGCTGACATTCCGGCGATGTTGCAGCTGGCTGCGAAGACGAAAGCCCCGGTTGCCGGCAACGACATGAAGACCGGCCAGACGCTGATCAAGACGATCATCGCGCCCGGGCTCAAGGCGCGGCTCCTGGGCGTCAAGGGCTGGTACTCCACCAACATCCTCGGCAACCGCGACGGCGAGGTGCTCGACGATCCGGAGTCGTTCAAGACCAAGGAAGAGAGCAAGAAGTCAGCGCTCGACTACATCTTCCAGCCGCATTTGTATCCAGAGCTGTACGAAGACCTGTGTCACGTCGTGCGCATCAACTACTACCCGCCTCGCGGCGACAACAAGGAAGGCTGGGACAACATCGATCTGATCGGCTGGCTCGGATATCCGATGCAGCTCAAGATCAATTTCCTCTGCCGCGACAGCATCCTCGCCGCGCCCATCGTGCTCGATTCCGTGCTCTTCCTCGATCTCGCGAAGCGAGCCGGCATGTCGGGCATTCAGGAGTGGCTCTCGTTCTACTTCAAGAGCCCGATGCATGCTCCCGAGCTCTACCCGGAGCACGATCTGTTCATTCAGTTGATGAAGTTGAAGAACACGCTGAGATATCTGCAGGGCGAGGATCTCATCACGCACCTCGGACGCGAGTACTACGACTGATCTCGCTGTCTCCTGTGGCCCGTGCGTCGACAAGCTGCTAATGTAACGGCGTGATTCAGGCGCCTCTGCTCGGCGGATTGTTCATCGGGATCCTGTCTGCGCTCCCGGTTATCAGTTGGGGGAACTGCTGCTGTCTCTGGATTGTGAGCGGCGGCGCGCTTGCCGCCTACCTTGACCAGCAGAACGATCAGCGTCCGACGACGATCGGCCGCGGCGCGTTCAATGGATTCATGGCTGGAATCATCGGTGCGTTCGTCTGGCTTGTCGTCTCGATCGGGCTCGACATCGTGCTGGCGCCGATTCGCGAGCGCATCGCGCAGGAGCTGATTCGTGTTGCCCGCGACATGCCGCCAGACGCGCGCGCCGCTCTCGAGTCGATCGGGAGCTCGTCGCCGGTCGGGTATGCGTTCAACTTCTTCCTCCTGCTGTGCGCGGGCGGAATCTTCTCGACGCTGGGCGGAATGCTGGGTGCCACCCTCTTCCGCAACGACGTGCCGCCGGCGCTTGGCGGCCCGATTGCGCCGCCGCCGCTCCCACCCATGTAGGTAGGCCGGGTCCTGTTCTGCGGACCCGGCGTTCGGATCGTCTGCCGACCCGGCGTTGTATTCTGTGACGCTATGTCCCAGAATACGCCGCCCGCCGAAATCGCTGATCTGCTTCAGGAAGATCGTTCCTTTGCGCCGTCACCGGCGTTTCAGTCCCAGGCCAACGTACGTGACGAGGATGTCTACGCTCGCGCCGATCGCGACCCCGAGGCGTTCTGGGCAGAATTTGCCGGCGAGCTGGAGTGGTTCTCGAAGTGGACGACAGTCCTCGACTGGAAGCCGCCGCATGCGAAGTGGTTCGTTGGCGGGACGCTGAATGCCAGCGTCAACTGTGTCGATCGTCATGTACGCGGCTCCCGGCGCAACAAGGCGGCGATCGTCTGGGAGGGTGAGCCCGGTGATCGCCGGACGCTGACCTACTTCGACCTCTATCGCCAGGTCAGTCAGTTCGCCAATGTGATGAGGTCGCTCGGCATCAAGCGAGGTGACCGGGTCGCGATTTACCTGCCCCTCGTTCCCGAGCTTGCCATCGCGATGCTCGCCTGTGCGCGTATCGGTGCGGTGCACTCGGTAGTTTTTGGTGGCTTCAGTTCCGAGTCGTTGCGAGACCGGATCAACGACGCGCAGGCGTCACTGCTCATCACCGCCGATGGCGGCTGGCGCCGCGGGCAGGTTGTTCCGCTGAAGCAGATGGCCGACGAAGCCCTTGAAGGAACGCCCTCGATCAAGCACGTGATCATCGTGCAGCGGCTCCAGGGAGCACCGGTCGAAGTGCACGTCAAGGAAGGCCGCGATCACTGGTACCACCGTCTCATGCTCGAGGCCGGCTATCACTGCGAGCCGGAGCAGATGGACGCAGAGGACATGCTGTACATCCTCTACACGTCAGGTACGACTGGTAAGCCGAAGGGTATCGTCCACACGACAGGCGGGTACCTCGTCGGCACCTACGCGACCACCAAGTGGGTGTTCGATCTCAAGGAAGACGACGTGTATTGGTGCACTGCCGACATCGGTTGGGTCACGGGCCACAGCTATGTCGTCTACGGACCACTGGCCAACGGCGCGACCGTGGTGATGTACGAAGGCGCGCCGGACTGGCCGCGCAAGGATCGCTTCTGGCAGATCATCGAGCGCTACGGCGTGACGATTTTCTACACCGCGCCGACCGCGATTCGCGCCTTCATGCGCTGGGGCACCGAGTGGCCAACGGGTCGCGATCTCTCGAGCCTCAGGCTCCTCGGCTCGGTCGGCGAACCGATCAACCCTGAAGCCTGGGTCTGGTATCACCGCTACATCGGGGGCGAACGTTGCCCCGTTGTCGACACGTGGTGGCAGACTGAAACGGGCGCCATCATGATCACTCCATTACCGGGCATGACGACGACGAAACCGGGGTCGGCGACGTTGCCGTTTCCCGGTATCAAGGCGGAGATCAAAACCGATCGCGGGGACAGCATTCAGGGTGCGGGCGGGGGGCTCCTCGCGTTGACCAGGCCGTGGCCCGCCATGCTGCGGGGCATTTACGGTGACCCGGAACGGTACGTGAAGCAGTACTGGAGTCGCTGGACGCCGGACATCTACTTCACGGGCGATGGCGCGAAGCGGGATCTCGACGGCTTCTTCTGGCTACTGGGTCGCGTCGATGATGTGTTGAACGTCGCGGGCCATCGAATCGGCACGATGGAGGTCGAGAGCGCGCTGGTCGATCATCCTCGCGTGGCGGAGGCGGCTGTGGTCGGCCGGCCGCACGAAATCAAGGGGCAAGCCGTCGCGGCGTTTGTGACGCTGCGTGAAGGCGCGCAGGGGAGTGAGGGCCTGGTCGCCGAGCTCAAGGAACACGTCGTGAAAAAGATCGGTGCGATCGCGCGACCTGATGACGTGATCTTCTCGGCAGATCTGCCCAAGACACGCTCGGGAAAAATCATGCGCCGGCTGCTGCGTGACATTGCCGAAGGGAAGGCCTTGGGGGACACCACGACACTGGCGGACCCCGCGGTGGTGGCCCGGCTCAAGGAACAGTACGAGGACGAGCACTAGTGTGCGCGTGCGCCTGAGACCCGGACGCACGCCGCACGTGTGCGGTGACACCCGACCGATCTGGCGTGGCAAGGGTTAAGACTCGACGAATCAGCGCGTTGCTGGCATAATCCCCCACCCGGCCGCCTGGCTGGCTTCGTGAATCTTTGGGGGCGGTATGCGCACACGAACCCGTTTCGCGTTTCCGGCCGTTCTCGGAGCCATTGTTCTTTCTGGCACGCCGCTGTTCGCGAACTCCGCGAGCACGACGCTCAGGGTGAGTGTGACCGTCGTCCGGTCCTGTGCCGTGCGCGCAACGTCCGTCGAGCGTGGAGCCGCGCATCTCGATCTGGACTGCGCGGCGGGAGCTGTTTCAGGTGTCAGAAGACCTGCTGGAGCCGACCAGCGGGTCGAGGATTCCCGTACCCGTCTCCGGCTTCAGATGCCGACGACTCCCTCACCGCGAGCCGCAAGCGACCGCAGCCTCGAAGTCGTAACCGTCGATTTCTAGAAATTGATCACCGCCGAAACGGTATCGGTGTAGTTGCCGGCGCTCACGTCCTGCAGCGCCGGAATGCGTCCGTACACAGTCACGCTGACGTTGGAATTATTGGGCGGGTTGGAGTTCGTGTAGACGGATGTGCCGCCAGTTCCGTCGCCCCAGATGGTCGTGCGCGCCGCGTTCCGGTACAGGTTGTAGTTGAGAACCTCGGCGCCCTTCCGCAGCGTGCGCGGATTGAACGTCGAGCTCGATCCGTCACTGAGCGAAATCGAAATATTGAAGGCGCTGGAGTTGCACCGGAAGGTGACCGTACCTGTGGAATCGTCGGGCGTCGTGGTGAAGACGTTGTAGTTACCAAATGCCACAGACGTGACCGAGATCGTGCACGACGCCGCCTGTGCGAAGACATTGGTCGTGGACAACAACCACACGGCCGCAATCAGGGTTCCTCGCAGGAGTGCCCGGGTCATGGCTGCCGAGCCTCGCACCGTAGCGTTCCAAGGTTCACGAGAGTGCCCTCCGATGATGGCACCGTGATCGTGAAGGTGCATTCCTTCCCCGTGCTGTCTCGCACAACGGCAGAGTGTGTGCCGGCAGCGAGATCCTCGAAATAAAACCGGCCGGAGCCGCCAATCGGTGAGGTGACTTCCTGGCCCTTCGCCGTGACGATCAATTCGCCGTAAGCGGGAATGCGATCCTCGCCCTGATCCGCCAGCCGGATCGAGCCCACCACGCGTTGAATCTTCTGGACGCTGAAGACCGCGACCGCTCCGCCGCGATAGGGAAGCGCGAGCGTCTGGTTCACGTCGGGCACGGCGTACTGGAGAGGAATGTCCGTGTCGGCCACGTCCAGGATGTTGGCGTAGTAGGCGTGCAGGTCGGGCACGAGCAGGTCGCCGTTGCGTCCCGTCCTGCCGACTTCCTGGTGACTCGAGAACGCCCGCACACCTTTGACACCGGGGACTCTCACCAGCGCGTAGCTGTCCTGCACGGGCCTCGAGGCATAGACACCCCCGCCGATTCCGACGATCGATCCGGCTGCGCTGACGGTCGTGTTGGTGTCGCCGTTCAGCGTTTCCTGGCGCAGCTCGTAGCGGCCGTACCGGCTTTGATAGCGCGCGGCGCCGGTGGCCATGCTGTTGTCACCGCCCTCGCCGTGGAACTGGTAACCGTAGCCCTCGCCGACCGGTAGCGAGCGTTGGGCATCGACGGTCATGCGGTTGCCGCGGCCGTCTCGCACGTGACCGACCGATGCGGTTGCACTTCGGCCCAGAAGGATGGTGATGCCAGCAAAGACCTCCTTGCCGCGTGTGCGCTCATCGCGTACGTCGGCGACGCTGGCTGTCAGCTCCATGTTTCGGGCGAGGTGGATCGTCGACAGGATCCCGGTCCGCGCCCGGGTGATCCCCTGGTGAAGTCGTGTCAACGAATGCTGCATCGTCACGGTCACCGGGTCGCTGAGCGAGGCGCTCGCAAAGACGTTCGCCTCGGTTGCGGGATCTTCGTTCTCGGGGTTGGGGGTCAACGTTGCGTAGCGCCGACTGGCGAGACGCACGGACCCGCCAGTGCTGATCCGCCGGCGGGTCACGTTGAAGCCCACGAGAGATGCGGTACCCCACTCGCCAAGCGACTGGCTGACCGCTGCCGCCGCCTCGATCTCTGCAAACGGGAGACGCAGATTCAATGACGGACCGGCGTTGTACTGGTGACCCGGGCTGGTCTCGAACCGTCCGCCAACGGTAACGCTGTCCGAGACCCCGACGCGGTGACGGGCCAGGGCGACCGGAGTGCGGTAGTCCCAGCTCTCTTCGCCGATTCCCTGACGACGGAATCCCAGGCTGTATTGATAGTCCTGGACGCCGTCAGCCAAGGCTGTTGTGGTCAGGTAGTACGTCGAGGACAGCTCGCGTTCGACGCCGAAGGCGTCCCGGATGATGACCTGTGCGTCGTTCCGGCCGAGCGCCATTGGAAGGTTGCGGACCTCGAGACGGCCGGGCGCGACCTGTTCACGGCTCACGACCTGACCGTTGACTTGAACCTCCATCACCGACGGCACATTGACGGGTGTCGACAGAGACAGCGTCGGATGGCGGACGAAGTAGGGATTGATCGCGAACTCCTTGGCCACGGTGACGCCAGCGATCCAGGCGTCGCCTCCGAGCGGACCCGTGAATCCAAGGTTGTCGCCGAAGACCCAGCGCCGCATCTGCGCGCGCTGATCGACGGTGACACTCGTCAACCCACGGGTTGCCGTCTGGCCGATGGCGGAAACCGTGTTGTAGAGCAGCACGCCGCGCATGCTGAGCGCTGACTCTGCGAATAGATCGACTCGCCGGTCCGACGTGTAGTTGACCGCGTAGTTCACAAAGCCGGAGGTGTTGGCTTTGAACACGAGATCGCGGGGCGTCCCCGAGTACAGGTCGAGCACTCGCTGGCCAAGCAGTTCGGGGCTGGCAGTGATGTACAGACGAAGCTCGAGTTCGTCGACGCGGAACGAGACTGCCGGAGCCAGCGAAACGAGCGAGACGAACTCCTGCCCGCCGATCATTTCGCGAACGCCGGTGAAACCCTGGAGCCCAGCCTCGGTCAGGGCCTGAGTGCCGACCAGCACTTCGGATCCGCGCATCACGACGAGAGACTCGCCGACAGAAACCTCGTTGATCAGCAGCTCGAGGACCGCCCGCTGGTTCTGTGCCCTGATGACACTGGGTGTGAGCAGGACCAGGAGGGTGAGCAGCGCGAGGAACCGGCGCGCGGCTCTTAGCGGGAACACACGCCGTTCGGCGTCTGCAGGCGCTCCTGCAACGACTCCGACCCGAACTGAACGTCGACGGTCACGGATGTAATCCGCGAGCATTCAGCTTCTGGAAAGGCCATGTCGAATTCCCGGCGACCGCCCGCGAGGATGTACCAGCCGTCGATCTGGTTGTCGACAGCTGCGGCCGAACCCGCGAATCCGCGGACGCGAATCTCCTTGGGCACGAAGTGCACGGTGCCATCGTTGCTCAAGGTGAAGAACACCTTTCCACTCTTCTGACCCAGGTTGGTCAGATTGGCGGAAGCGACTTCCTTGGCCGGTCTCAGGAAAATGGGAATCCCCATCTTCGTCAGTACGCGAACGCCGTTGCCCTGACGTTCGAGCGGGGGCAGTTCCTCGACGAAGATACGGTAAGACTTTTCGACTTTGTCGAACTCGGTCGCGCTTCCGACTCGAACGCGCCGGCTCTCGCCAGGTGCGAGCGTCAGCAGCGCCGGGAAGAAGACGATGTCCTCGGTCGCCTCGAGTAGCATCTCACCCGACGGCGACTGGCCCCACTTGAAGACCGAAAGCTCAAAACGAAGCGTTTCAGTGCTCTCGTTCCGCAGCGTGAGGAGCACGCTGTTCGTGCGGTTCGAGAATACGATTTGAGTGGGTTCGACCGTGAACGTCGCCGCATCGGCGCTGAACGTCCACGGCCCTCCCCCGATGATCGAGGCGGCAACGAGAGCGGCCGCCTGATAGCGAAGCATCTTGAGCACGACCAGGAGCGGCAGCAAGGATCGTTGACGCATATGCCACTCCATCAGTCGCGACCTGGCCCGGTTAGAAGTTGACCGACGCGACAACAGTGTCGCTGTAGTTACCCGCCGGGACGTCCTGATTGCTCGTGACGCGACCGTACACCGTGAAGTTGCGAGCAGCCTTCGAGGGCGCAGCACCCGTCGACAGCAGTCCGCCGCCGGTGTTGGTCCACACGGTCGTGCGGGCCGCCTCGTGATAGACCTCGTACGAGAGGAATTCTGAGCCGCCGTTGCCCATGCGTCGCACGCCGCCCGAGTAGTTCGAACCGTTGCCCAGACCGATGGTCGCCGTCGCACCCTTCGTGCAGGCCACGACCACGGTGCCAGTTCCATCCAGATTGGCTGACGCATTCGCCACGACGGGATCGTAGGAGCCGAACGCCAGCGCCACCGTGCTGATGGTGCAATTGTTGGTGACCGACGCGGTGACACTGAGATTCGCGGTCGCCGTGGCAGCCTTGGCCCTGGTCGAACCAATTCCCGCAAACGCAATCCCCGCCGCTGCCACGATTCCGACTAATTTGATTGACCGCTTCACGTCCGTCTCCTTAGCGGCTGTGCCGCTTTTGAACACAATGCGTTGAATTGCCTACCCGAGCGAGCTGTCGTGAGACATCTGGAGCATGTTGCGGGCCAACCTCGGGAGTGTGCCAATCTGTGTTGTTAATTGGCTGTTTATCAGGACGTTAATCCGGTTAGGCCGTCGGAAAGCCGTCACAGACTGTCGGTTCGCGTGTCCGCAAATGGCACATAGTCGCCTCAGGGCATCCTGCATAAATCATTGAAAAAGCTTGGTCTTATCCGCGAGATGCACACATTGTCACGGTGTGTCTATTAGTGGAACATCTGGATACTCCGCACACCGTGCGGAACTGTGGCCATCGGTCGGACGTAGTGAGAAACTGTCAGCGACGCTGACAATTGACGTAATGCTCACTGACAAAATATGGCGCTGATCGACACTCAGGACCTCTGGAAAACCTATGTGATGGGCTCGGAAGAAATCCACGCGCTCCGTGGCGTGTCGATCGGCATCGAGCGTGGGGAATACGTGGCGATCATGGGGCCATCGGGGTCCGGCAAGTCGACGCTGATGAACCTGATCGGCTGCCTCGATACCCCCTCCAAGGGGAGCTACCTGCTGAATGGCAAGCAGGTTGGCCAGATGAACGACAACGAGCTGGCGCGGATCCGGAACGAGGAGATCGGTTTCGTCTTCCAGACATTCAATCTGTTGCCGAGGGCGTCTGCCCTGCAGAACGTCGAGTTACCGCTGGTTTATGCGGGAGTGCAGGGGAAGGACAGAACCCAGAGGGCCAAGGCCGCGCTCGAGAAAGTGGAACTTTCGTCCCGCATGGGACATCGCCCGAACGAGCTCTCGGGCGGTCAGCGGCAGCGCGTCGCGATCGCCAGGGCGCTGGTGAACAACCCCTCCATCCTGCTTGCGGACGAACCGACAGGCAACCTCGACTCTAAGACTGGCTCCGAGATCAGGGGGCTCTTTGCCCGGCTGCATGAAGCGGGCAACACCATCGTGCTGGTGACGCACGAAGCCGACATCGCCGCATTTGCGCATCGCACGATTCACCTTCGTGACGGGAAGGTGGAAAAGGACGTTCGTCAGGCAGCGTGAAGACCCCGGTTTCTTGTTAGACCGCCGCCCAGTGGCCGTTCCCGATTTCTCTGAGAGGAACGTCGCGATCGAACGACGACGTATCGAATTCCACGCGGGTTCGCGGTTCGTCAGGGTCGAGTCGCGGTACGGCGCTCAGCAGGGCACGGGTATATGGGTGAGTCGGGTTCGCAAACAGCGCGTCCGTGTTGCCCATCTCGACGATCTTGCCGAGATACATCACGGCGACGCGATTGCAGATGTTCTCCACCAGCCGAAGGTCGTGTGCGATGAAGAGGAGCGTCAGTCGCAGTCGCGACCTCAACTCCAGCAACAACTGGATGACCTGCGCCTGAATCGACACGTCCAGCGCCGACACCGGCTCATCGGCGACGACGAAGGCTGGATTTAGCGCGAGCGCGCGCGCGATGCCAATGCGCTGCCGCTGCCCGCCGCTGAACTCATGCGGGAATCGTCCCAGGTGCGCGGAATCGAGACCGACCAGGCCGAACAGTTCGGCAACCCTCGCGCGACGTTCTTGCGGACTTCCCAGTTGATGGATGATCAGCGGTTCCTCCACGATGTCCCGCGCGCGCATCCGTGGGTTGAGCGAGGAGTACGGATCCTGAAAGACGACCTGCATGTCACGCCGCGCGAGGCGCATGCGGTACTTCGAGTACTGAAGCACGTTCTCCCCGCGAAAATGGACTTCCCCGCTGTCGGGCTCGATGAGGCGGAGAATGCAGCGGCCAGTCGTGCTCTTGCCGCTTCCCGATTCGCCTACCAGCCCGAACATGTCGCCCTCGTCGATGGCGAAGCTCACATCGTCCACGGCGCGAACGGTGGCGGCAGACGGTTTGAGAAACCCACCGCCGCGTGAGAATTGTTTGACGAGGTGACGTACTTCGAGCAGCGGCATCACCGCCTGCCCATGCCGGGCACCGCGCTCAGCAGGCGGCGTGTGTACTCGTGCGAGGGCTGCCGCAGGATCTGACGTACTGGCCCGTGCTCCATCAACTCACCGCCTCGCATGACCGCGACACGGTCGGCCATCTCCGCGATCACACCAAAGTCATGCGTGATGAGCATGATGGCGAGATTGAATCGTGATCTCAGTTCGCGGAGCATCTCGAGGACCTGGGCCTGGATCGTCACATCGAGCGCTGTCGTTGGTTCGTCCGCGATGACGAGGGGCGGACGACACGCCAGGGCGATGGCAATCATTACGCGCTGACGCATACCGCCGGACAGCTGGTGGGCATAGTCTCGCGCACGTCGAGCGGCATCTGGAATGCGCACGGCGTCGAGTAGTTCGACAGTTCGTTGACGGGCATCCGCATGGGAGACGCCGTGAGCCGTCAGGGCTTCGGCGATCTGATCTCCGATCCGCATCGTCGGATTGAGTGCCGTCATGGGTTCCTGGAAGATCAGGGAGATGCGGCCGCCGCGCACCGAGCGCATCTCTGCCTCCGAGAGGCTCAGGAGGTCACGGCCTTCAAAAAGGACTCGGCCGCTCGTGACCCGGCCTGGCGGCTGCAGAAGCCGCAGGATGGCCAGTGCTGTGACCGATTTGCCGCTCCCGGATTCACCAACCAGGCCGAGCGTTTCGCCAGGCTGAATCGTCAGACTCAGGTCGTGAACCGCAGTCAGCGCCGCGCCCGGACGCTCGAATGTCACCGTCAGGTGCTGAACATCGAGAAGCGGCGTCATGATCGCTCAGACACCCGAAACGTCCTGGTACTCGCCGAACACACCCCGCAGGGTGTCTGAAATCTCTCCGAGCGTGGCCCGCTTCTCGACCGCGTCGATGATCATCGGTACGAGGTTGTCTGCACCACGGGCCGCCCGTTCGACGGCAGCGAGAGCGGATCGATATTCCGTCACGCTTCGACTGGCGCGGACAGCCCGGACGCGCTCGACCTGTGCGCGTTCGACAGAAGGGTCGAGAGAGAAGACCCCTAACGTCTGTGCGGCCGACTCGTTGTAGCGATTGACGCCAACGACGACGTCAGTGCCGCGTTCGAGCGCCTGTTGGGCCCGGTACGCAGCATCCTGAATCTCGCACTGAATGAGCCCGGATTCGATTGCCGGGAGCGTGCCTCCGGCAGCGTCGATACGTTCCAGAATCTGAAGTGCCTCCTGCTCGATGCGGGTCGTCCTTTCTTCGATGGCATATGCGCCGCCCAGTGGGTCGACTGTGGACGCAACGCCGGTCTCATGCAGAAGGATCTGCTGGGTTCTGAGCGCAATCGTCGCGCTCTCCTCGGTGGGAAGGCCGAGCGCTTCGTCGCGGCTGTTGCAGTGGAGGGACTGTGTCCCTCCAAGGACGGCGGCGAGCGCCTGAAGAGCCACTCGCGCCACGTTGTTATCGGGTTGCTGCGCGGTCAGCGTGCTCCCCGCTGTCTGTGTGTGAAATCGCAGTTGTTGCGCCCTAACCTCGGTCGCACCAAAGCGGTCGCGCATGATTCGCGCCCACAGGCGACGGGCCGCGCGGAACTTGGCTACTTCCTCGAGAAAGTTGTTGTGGACATTGAAGAAAAAGGAGAGGCGCTGCCCGAGCACGTTGACGTCGAGTCCTGCGTTGATGCCGGCCTGCACGTAGGCGATGCCGTTCGCGAGCGTGAACGCGACCTCCTGCACGGCAGTCGAGCCGGCCTCCCGAATGTGATAGCCGCTGATCGAGATCGAATTCCACTTTGGCACCTGCTGAGCACAGAACGACATGATGTCGGTGACGATCCGCATCGAAGGGCGTGGTGGATAGATGAAGGTGCCGCGGGCGATGTACTCCTTCAGGATGTCGTTCTGAACGGTGCCGGACAACAACGCGACTGGGATTCCGCGCCGCCGCGCCGTGGCGATGTACATCGCCAGCAGGATGATGGCCGTCGAGTTGATCGTCATCGAGGTCGACACGCGGTCGAGCGGGATCTCGTCGAACAGGGCCGCCATGTCCTCGAGCGAATCGATAGCGACGCCAACCCGACCGACTTCGCCGGCGGCGAGGGCGTGATCGGAGTCGTAGCCAATCTGCGTCGGGAGGTCGAAGGCAACGCTCAGGCCCATCACTCCGTGTGAGAGCAGGTAGCGGTACCTCTGATTCGATTCAGCCGCGGTCCCAAAACCCGCATACTGCCGCATCGTCCAGGGACGACCACGGTACATGTCGGGCTGGACGCCCCGCGTGAAAGGGAACACTCCGGGGAGGCCGATGTCGGCTTCCGGGTCGATCCCGGCGACGTCGTCCGGAGTGCGATAGAAGCGGGCGCCCGACGACTCGTCCATCAGAGGGTCGTCGGCATCTTACTTCAAGCCCTTGTGTATCAGCCGATTACCGCACGCAACTTGCAGTGACAGCGTTCCCGGTTCATAGAGGCTGCACGCTCAATTGCCGGGCTCGAAGCCGGTTTGTTGACACCTCAGGAATGTCCCTCTACAATGCCGGCAGCCTTCTCTGAGGCTAACCCCCTGCAAATGAACACCTTTGGCGCTCAATCCCTGCCGACCTCCCCGGTTAGTGCAGGTTCGGATTGGGGTACGCCCCGGAACCCGGCCCGGTGGCGGATGAGGAGGAGGAATGGATGACGTCGTGAACCGGTTCGCGAAAGAGCTGGCCGACGCGATTGCCGCCGCTGTTGCCGAGAACCCTCAAGTCGAAGCGTGTCGTGCGAAGGCGCGCGAGGCGGGGTTCGACATGCGCGTCACGCTCGAAGCGGTAGTGGGGTTCGTGAGCAGGAACAACGGGACAGCGGTGACTCGCATCACCACGCCTGCCCGACTGCTGCCTGCGCGGACTGGTTTTGATCTGACGACGAACGACCGCCGGTTCCTTCGCTCGCTGCGGATCGGCTGCGAAGAGGCACCGAAAGAAGCCGTCGACAACGGCTAGAGAACTTCGCTCTGGCAGCCGGTGGCGGCGTCGCTGCCGGTTGTCAGCTAGCGTGCCTTCCCCTGGTTTGCCACCGCGGCGGCCTTCCGCATCGCCGCTTCCTGATCGCCCAGGTAGTACTTGTTGACCGGCTGCAACTGATCGTCGAGTTCATAGACAAGGGGTATCCCTGTCGGGATATTCAGTTCGACGATTTCCTCTTCCGAGGTGTGTTCGAGGAACTTGACCAGCGCGCGCAGGCTGTTGCCGTGCGCGGCAATGAGCACACGCTTACCTGCCTTGATATCGGGCGCGATCGAAGAGTGCCAGTACGGAACGAAACGGGCGACCGTGTCCTTGAGCGATTCGGTGAGCGGCAACTCGTTCGGTTTCAAATCCGAGTAGCGCCGATCGCGCGAAGGATGCTGCGGGTCCTCGAGCGAAAGTGGCGGCGGCGGGATATCGTAGCTGCGGCGCCAGATCTTGACCTGTGCCTCGCCGTGTTTGGCGGCTGTCTCCGCCTTGTTGAGGCCCTGGAGACCACCGTAATGCCGCTCGTTCAGACGCCACGACCTCACCTGCGGAATCCACATCATGTCGAGCTCTGACAGCGCGATCCACAGCGTGCGAATTGCGCGCTTGAGCAAGGACGTATGCGCGAGGTCGAATTCGAAGCCTTCGGCTTTGAGGAGCTGGCCAGCTTCGGCCGCCTCCTCGCGTCCGCGCTCGCTCAAATCGACATCGGTCCAACCGGTAAATCGATTCTCTTTGTTCCAGGTGCTTTCGCCGTGACGCAGCAGGACCAGCCGGTACATGACGCCCTCGCCCTAATTCGACGCGACTTGACGAATTGCTGAGAGGCCTGCGTAGCGTGCGGCGCTCCCAAGCTCTTCTTCGATGCGAAGCAGCTGGTTGTACTTTGCCGTACGGTCGCTTCGACTCGCCGAGCCGGTCTTGATCTGACCTGCCGACGTCGCCACTGCCAGATCGGCAATCGTGCTGTCTTCGGTCTCACCGGACCGGTGCGAGATGATCGTCGCGTAGTTCGCGTCGCGCGCCATCGCGATGGCGTCGAGCGTTTCCGAGACCGTACCGATCTGGTTCAGCTTGACCAGCAACGCATTGCCTACGCCCTCGGCGATTCCCTTGCGGAGGATCTCCGGATTGGTGACGAACACGTCATCGCCAACCAGTTGAACGCGGTCTCCGATTGCGCGCGTCAGTGCTTTCCACCCTTCCCAGTCGCCCTCCGCCACGCCATCTTCGATCGAGATGATGGGATACTGCCGGACCCAATCAGCGTAGAGCTCCACCATAAGCTCCGGCGTTCGCGTCGCCTCGCCAGATTTCTTGAAGACGTACTTCCCATTGTCCCAGAGCTCACTGGAGGCGACGTCGAGCGCGATGTAGACATCCGTTCCAGGGCGAAGCCCGGTTTTACCAATCGCCTCCATGACGACGTCGAGCGCTTCCCGATTCGATCTGAGATTGGGCGCAAATCCACCTTCATCGCCGACTCCCGTGGAATGTCCCGCCTTCTTGAGAATCCCGCGAAGCGCGTGAAAAATCTCGGTGCCGGAGCGCAGCGCTTCAGCGAAGCTCGCCGCACCCAGCGGCATCACCATGAACTCCTGAAAGTCCACGCTGCTGTCCGCATGCGCACCACCGTTGAGAATGTTCATCATCGGCGCCGGCAGCACGTATGTTTTTGGCGGCGCCCCAGAGAGTTGCGCCAGGGATCGGTAGAGCGGTTCGCCCGCCGCGGCAGCGGCAGCGCGCGCCGCCGCCATCGATACGCTCAGGAGTGCGTTGGCACCCAGGCGGCTTTTCGTGGGTGTGCCGTCCAACTTCAACAATGCGTCGTCGATCGACCGCTGGTCCAATTTCTGGCCGACGAGCATTGCCGCGATTTCGCCATTGACGTTGGCGACCGCCTTGCGAACTCCCTTCCCGAGATAGCGCTTCGGATCGCTGTCCCTCAGTTCCAGCGCTTCTCGCTGACCCGTGGAGGCGCCGGAGGGCACCGCAGCCCTGCCGAGGGCGTTGCCCGCCTCGACGTCGGCTTCGACGGTTGGATTACCGCGGGAGTCCAGAATCTCTCTGGCGTGAATGCGCGTGATCGTCATTGAGTCAGGGCTCCTACTCGATCTGCTTCGCTTTCGGCCCGGAGTGCGACGTCGCTAATCGTTCCGATGAGCGGCTCGTCGTCAGCGGTCACCACGACGACGCCCTCGTCGGTGACGGTATGGCGCCGACGATCCTCCTCGGGGTCGAATCCAATCAACGCCCCGCGCGGGACGAGGACGTCTCGGTCGATGATGGCGCGGCGAATCCTTGCGTGCCGGCCGACGCGCACGCCAGGCATGAGGATCGTTTCCTCGATCTCGCAGAAGCTGTGCACCCTGACGTTGGGACACAGGATGCTTCCGACGATGCGACTTCCCGAGATGATGCATCCGTTGGAGATCACAGAATCGAGTGCCTGACCACAGCGACGACCCTCTTCGGCAAACACGAACTTCGCTGGCGGTGCCTGGGGCTGGTAAGTGCGCAGCGGCCACTCGGGATCGTACAGATTGAACTCAGGGTTCACCTGACAGAGATCCATGCTCGCTTCGTAGTAGGCGTCGAGCGTGCCGATGTCCCGCCAGTACTTCGACGACTTCTTGTTCTCGTCGTAGAACCGATAGGAATACACCGACGATTCCATGATGAGAGACGGGATGATGTTCTTCCCAAAGTCGTGCTGGCTGTCGGCCCGAACGGCATCGCTCTCCAGCACTCGCATCAAGACATCCGCCTTGAAGATGTAGATCCCCATCGATGCCAGGGCCAGATCCGGTGAGCCGGGCACGGAGGTCGCGCGCGCCGGCTTCTCCTGGAATCCGACAACGCGGTCGGACTCGTCGACGCTCACGATACCGAACCGGCCGCTGTCGGCGATTGGAATTTCAATCGTGGCCAGTGTTGCGGCTGCATCCTTTTCGATGTGGAACCGCAGCATCTTGGCGTAGTCCATCTTGTAGACGTGATCTCCCGAGAGCACGATCACGTGCCGAGGCGCCTCGCGTTCGACCGAGTACAGGTTCTGATACACCGCGTCGGCGGTGCCGAGATACCAATGCTCGCCCACACGTTTTTGAGGCGGCAAGATCTCGATGAACTCGCCGAGCTCTTCAGAGACGACGCTCCACCCCATCCGGACATGCCGGCTCAGCGAAAGAGACTTGTACT
>JAICEG010000051.1 GCA_025924295.1 Vicinamibacteria bacterium | reverse complement strand
GTCGTACTGGGACCAGTTGCCGAACTCACCCGAGATGGTCGTGATGTTTCTCCCCGGTGAAACCCTCTTCAGCGCAGCCTTGCAGCAGGACCTGACGCTAATCGAGCACGGTCTCGAGCAGAAGGTGTTGCTGGCGAGCCCGATCACGCTCATTGCGCTGCTGACCACGGTTGCGCACTCGTGGCGTCAGGAGGCACTGACCGAGAACTATCGCGAGGTTGCACGCCTCGGCAGGGAGTTCTACGAGCGGCTCGCCACGTTCGCGGATCGCTTCGACGACCTGAGAAAGAAGCTCGATGGCGCGGTCCAGGCCTACAACGAGGCCGCCGGTTCGCTGGAGTCCCGCGTCCTCGTGAGCGCCAGGCGTTTGCGCGAACTCGACGTCACGACGGCCGCCGAGCTTCCTCTCGCCGATCCCATCGAGCGCGTGCCTCGAGTGCTCAAACAGGTGGGCCTCATGGGGCTGCCCGAGGGTGCTACCACAGACGATGACCTCACGGACAGCCAATAGCGGCGGGCTGCAGGCGCGAGCTAAGTTAAAATTGTCTCTTCCTTGATGCCTGAACCGCCGTCGACTGTCGAGCCCACTCGTCCCCAGGACTTCATTCGCGAGATCGTCGCCGAGGATCTGAAAGAGGGCCGGCACGGCCGTCGCGTCAATACCCGCTTTCCTCCGGAGCCGAACGGGTATCTGCACATCGGCCATGCGAAATCCATCTGCCTCAACTTCGGCGTGGCCGAAGAGTTCGGCGGCCACTGCAACCTCCGCTTCGACGATACCAACCCGACGAAAGAAGACGTCGAGTACGTGGATTCCATCCAGGAGGACGTCCGCTGGCTCGGGTTCGATTGGACTGACCGGCTCTTTTACGCGTCCGACTACTTCGAGCAGATGTATCAGTACGCCGAGCGCCTGATCGTCGAGGGTAAGGCGTACGTGGACAGCCTGACGGCCGACCAGATCCGGGAGTATCGCGGCTCGCTGACGGCCCCTGGACGGAACAGCCCACATCGCGATCGACCCGTCGAAGAGAGTCTCGCCCTGTTTCGTCAGATGCGGGCCGGAACCTTTCCCGACGGCGCGCACGTGTTGCGAGCGAAGATCGACATGGCGTCGCCCAACATCAACATGCGGGACCCGACGCTCTATCGCATCAGGCACGCCACGCATCACCGCACGCACGATGCCTGGTGCATCTATCCGACCTACGACTATGCCCACCCGATCTCGGATGCGATGGAAGGGATCACGCATTCGCTCTGCACGCTGGAGTTCGAGGACCATCGGCCGCTCTACGACTGGGTCGTCGACAGCTTGAGTGCGGCGGGCGGTTTCCATTCGCGGCCCCAGCAGATCGAGTTCGCGCGCCTGAATCTGAACTACACGATCATGAGCAAGCGGAAGCTGCTCGCGCTCGTGGAGCAGGAGCTCGTGCGTGGGTGGGACGACCCTCGCATGCCGACGATCGCCGGGCTTCGCCGGCGCGGCTACACTCCCGAGGCCGTCCGCGATTTCTGCACGCGCATCGGTGTTGCGAAGAAGGAAAACGTCGTCGACGTCGCTCTCCTCGAGCACACGGTGCGCGAGGACCTCAACCGACGGGCGCAGCGGGGACTCGCTGTCCTTCGTCCGTTGCGGGTGGAAATCGAAAACTATCCGGAAGGTCAGGTCGAGTACGTCGAGGCGGTCAACAACCCCGAGGACCCCAGTGCAGGCAGCAGGAAGGTTCCCTTCTCGCGCGTGATCTACATCGAAGCCGACGACTTCATGAAGGAGCCGCCAAAGAAGTTCTTCCGGCTGTCCCCGGGGAGTGAAGTACGCCTGCGCTACGCATATATCCTGAAGTGCGAACGCGTGATCACGGACGGCGCTGGCACGCCGATCGAGCTCAAGTGCACGATCGACACCGAATCGTTGGCGGGCGCCACGGCCAGCCGGCGGGTCAAGGGGACGATTCACTGGGTCTCGGCCGCGCATGCGGTCGACGCGGAAGTACGCCTGTACGATCGGCTGTTTCGCTCGGAAGACCCCGGCGACGGCGGGAGAGATCCGCTGACCGATTTGAACCCCGATTCGTTGACCGTGCTCACGGGCTGCAAGCTCGAATCGATGCTCGCGGGTGCGTCCGCCGGTTCCAGGTTTCAGTTCGAGCGCCAGGGCTATTTCTGCGCCGACCTGAACTCCTCGGCGTCGGCGCCTGTCTTCAATCGCACCGTCACACTGAAAGACAGCTGGGCGAAGATCAGCGCCAAGGCTGGCAAGTAGTTCAGCGTCGGTACAACCGGGCCCAGTCTCGGAGCTGCCGCTCCACAGACGCTGCCTCGGGCTCGCTCGACATTCGATCGATTGGCCAGGGCAGGCGCCAGGTCCAATTCTGGTCGCCCACGGTCGCCGGCTGATTGATTCGATCGCTCCAGCCGAACGCGTCCTGGATCGGCAGGATGAGGAGATCGGAGCCGGACGCAAAAAGCACTTCGAGCAAGACGCTCCTCAGGGATGGCGACAGCGACGGCGATTCCATCGCCTGCCTGCGATCTGAGTCACTCAGCTGGCGGCGAACGGCAGGCGTATCGAGCACTGCCTGGCGTTCTGCCATCAGGGCCTGCGCCCACCACACTGTCATCGGTTCGGTGTCGTGCGTCCCTGACGTCGCGACGGACGCAGCCGGATACTCTGGCGGATCCCTGAATGGCTGGGCCGGCCTGTGCCAATGCCGCTCCCACCGGAACACCTTGTAGCCAGGGATGGCCGCACGGGCAAGAGACTCCCGTACGAAATCCGGGACCGTGCCGAGATCTTCGGCGACGATTTCGACTCCGGTCGATCTGAAAACACTCAACACCCGTTCACCGAGCGCAGTCTGGGCCGGTTCATCGGCAGGAGTGAATACTCCCTGGCCGCCCCCTTTCGGTCGCACGAACGTTCGATAGAAGCCGACGACGTGGTCGACGCGATAGCCGTCGAAGAGCTGCGCCATCCGCCTGGCTCGCAGGCGGAGCCAGCCGAAGTCTCGCTGCTTCACCACATCCCATCGATACGGCGGCAAACCCCAGTCCTGTCCCGAGGCACTGAAAGCATCCGGGGGAACTCCGACGGAGCCGTCCTCTCCGAACTCGTCCTGACGCGACCAGACATCCGCACTGTCACCGCTGACCATGAACGGCAGGTCACCGAACAGCGCGACACCGTTCGAGTGGGCGCGCGCCACAGCCCATTGCTCGCCGGCGATCCACTGGAGGTAGGTCCGGAAGAGCACTTCGTCACGAAGCGCGTGTCGTTCCGCCTCGATGGCCCCAGGCTCGCGCGTGCGGATTGGCTCCGGCCATTCCATCCACGGGCGCTCGCCGTAGCGCGCACGCAGCGCGCGGAAGAGCGCGTAGTCATCGAGCCACCACGAGTGCTCGGCGGCGTACGCTTTGAGCGCCCGCGCCCGCGCCGAGTTGCCCGACCACTCGGTTGCGACGAAATGATCGAAGGCCCGTCGCAGCACTGCGTGCTTCAGCTCGCGGACCGCCCGATAGTCAATCGCCCGCGCGGAGCGCACTCGATCGAGAGCCTCGCGAAAGCCTGCGTCCTGCTGGCGCTCTCCGCCAAGAGCGGCGAAGTCTTCCATGGCCTCGATCGAGATGTACTGCGGGTCGATGGCCATCGCGCTGATCGAACCGTAGGGCGAGGGGTCCTCGGGCGACGTCTCGGTGATCGGCAGGAGTTGCAGCAGGCGCTGGCCAGAGTCCGCCAGCCAGGCCGTCATGGTTTCGAGGTCACCGATCTCGCCAATGCCCCAACTCCGGGAGGAGGGCATTGAAAACAGCGGCACCAGCATGCCAGCGCGCCGATCGATGGGACCAGTTGTCATGAAGGGAAGAACCCAGGGGAAACGACGATCCGATTATCGCTTGTGCTCGCTCAGCGACGAACTTGGTGTGGACGCGAACCTCAGCGTCCTGGCGAAGGCATCGACAAATTGGTCGGGCGGCGGAAGGAGGCTGACAACGATGTAGGCTTCGTGCGGAAAGTCGAAAAAATACCCCGGGTGCACGAGCACGTGTTCCCGCTCCAGCAACTCCAGTGTCAGGGCTTCCTCCGAGCGATACGCTGGCACGCGGACGACCAGCGACCACCCGCCTTCAACGGGCAGCAGCGTGCAAGCGGGGTAACCCGCAGACAGGGACCGGGCACGGGCAAGGTTCCCGGCAATACGGTGCCTGATCGGATCCCTGACGCTCCCCCCTCGAGCCAGCAGCGACGGGGCCGCGCCCTGAACGGGCGTGCCCACGGACAGGAACGTATCCGCGATGACCTCGAGCGCCGCCAGGGCACGGCTACGCTCGGGCTCCGGGCCGCCAACGACCATCCACCCAAGCTTGATTTGCGGCAACCCGAGCGACTTCGATGCGCCACCCAGCGTGAAGGACAGCACGTCGAGGCCCATGACGCACTCGGTCCGCGGATTCTTCACGTCGATGGCGTAGTCGGCGAAGACTTCATCAGCCACGATGGCCCATCCTCGCGCCCGGCAGATCTCGGCCAGCCGATCTGCCTCCTCCTTCGTGACGAACGAGCCCGTGGGGTTGTTCGGCGATACCAGCAGCGCGGCACGCACGTTCGCGGGTGCGGCGGTAAGAGACAGGAAGTCGATTTCCCAGCGACCGTGATAGACGAGATGGTAAGGAATCGACTCGACGCTTTCGAGTCGGGTCAGGTGCTCGAACAGCGGGTAGCTCGGCTGCGGCACCAACACGGCGTCACCCGGATCGCACAGAAGCTTGAACAGCCAGCTGTAAGCTTCGCTCGAGCTCGCCGAGAGAACGATTTGCTGTGGATCGACATGGGCGCCACGGCGCGCGTAATCAGACGCAACCGCGGCGCGCGCGACATCCAGGCCGAGCGGCTGCGGAGCGTATCGCCGGGCGTGGTCGGCGCCCAGCATGCCGAGGAGATCGTCCGGGTACGTGATTCCGACCGCCGTCGGGTTCGACTCGGTGAGATCTGCAATCGCCACACCGGCCGTCTCCAGTGCCGAGCGCGCCCGAGTCAGTGGGTTGATCTCGGCGTGCGGGGGCAGACGGTTCGAGAACATGGCACCCGGAGTGCTGATCACGCCGTCGTCTGACCGGCGCTCTGATCGCCGTCACCACTGGCGAACGACGAGTACTCGAGCATCTGCGTCTCGAGATCGCACGGGTACGAGATCTCGACATCCACGATCGCCCCACGCTCATCCCGCCGGGGTTCGAGTCGCGGCATCACGAAACCGGTATAGGACGGAAGCTGCAATCGATCGACGCGGGCCACGATCTCGTCGCGCAATACCGGATCGAAGTGCACGCCATAGGTCTCGAATAGATCTCGCGCGGCCCTGGCATCGCCCTCGCCCTTGATGCGCTGTACCTCGCCGAGCAACTGCCCGACGCCCTTACGGAACTCGTCCGCATCGACCATGACGAAGTAGGTGTTGCCGTCGCGGCGCCTGACGTCGATGGCCGCGGTATGCGCGCGCAACCAGTTCACGATCATCTGCCGGTTGCGCATGTGGTCTTCTTCGAGCTGCGTGCCTTCACGCACACGCCGCAGCTGAACCAGCGCGTTGCGGACGTAGTACTCGTACTCGGTCGCAATGATTTGATCGTGATCGTCGGCCGGCACGATGCCCAGTTCGACGAGTTTGGGATCAGGCAGGAAGTAGAGGGCGACCAGGTCGGCGCGGGCCTCCTCAATCGAGGAGTACTGTTCGCCAAGAAGGCGGTGAGGAGGGTCGTTGACGCCGGGTGCCATCCGGCCGGAGCCATGGCCGATGACTTCGTGCATCGCGGTCGTCAACTCTTGAGCCAAGCCGCCCCACTTCATCGCCCGCTCGGCTTCTCCGGAGCTCCAGGAGAATTCCACTCTCATCGCCGGCGGTGTTGAACGCTCGTATGCGTCGGTGACGTTGGCGAGCGTGACCGACTTGCTGCCATATCGCTCGCGAATGGCTTGGTCGTTTGGCAAGTTGATGCCGATGGCGGTCAGGGGACCGGAGTCACCCGTTTCCACCACGACCTCGATGGCGCGCGCCGTGACGCCGGTCACGTCCGGCTTTCGAAACCGCGGATCCCACGGCATGCGATCTTCGAACCACTGCGCATTGTCGGCAAGCGCCTGAATGTTGCGCGTCTTGTCTTCGTTGACGTAGCTGACGATTCCCTCCCACGCGCCCTTGACGCCGCGGGGATCCATGTAGACCTCGATGAAGCCATTGATGGTGTCGACGGGCGAATCCTGATCGCGCACCCAGGCGATGTCATACGCCACTCGATCGGCATCCTCGCCGGTTTCGTAAAAGCGAATGAGCGCCGTCAGCGCCTCACCCATCGATGGCGTCGCATACGGAAGGGCGTCGCGAAGGTGAGTGATGATCCGACGGATCTCGCGGTCGTAGCGGCCGCCCACCCGATAGACTTCCTCCATCAGGCGATCCCCCTCGCGCAGCAGACGGGAGTTCAGCCCGTAACGTTCTGTGAAGTCGTCGAGATCCGCGATCCGAACACCCGAGTACAGATTGCTCGAACTGGCGGACAGGAAGTCGTGGCCTGGGCCGGGGGTCTTGTTGGTGACCGTCGGATCGATTGAGGGATCGAGAAACATCGGCGCCAGCCGTGTGGCGAGCGCCGCGACCGACGCCACCGGTGTTCTCGTCAGCACCGCACCGGCGTTCGCAGCGGCCGTCGCCGCCTCGAGTAGCTGCACCTCTGTGAGGTTGAGAACGAACTTGCGCGCGGTCACGTTGTTGTACGGGCCGCTGTTGATCCAGAACAGCTTCGTGTAGCGTCGAATCTCGCGCAGCACGGCCTGGTCGACACCCCTCGCATGCGTGAGGATCGCTTCGAGGACCGAACGCATCTCCAGAGCGAGCGCATGGCGCTGGTCGTAATAGATGTCGCGGCCGGCGAGAGCTGCCAGATAGAGGTGCCACACGAGGACTTTCTCGCGCAGGGACAAACCGGCAAAGCCGTCCGCGTACAACTGGACAACCGCGACGTCGTCGACTCGCTCGAGCAGGTATCGCCGTTCAGAGGTCAATCGTTTCTCCGTGTTCCGGGGTATGCGGCGCCCAGGACAGACGGTCTTTGATCAGCGCCTTGAGCTGGTCCATCGGCTGCGGCTCTCCGTGCACCAGACACAGCCGACGGGGAGCGGACGGCAGCGTTCCGAGCCACCTCAGGATCTCACCGCGATCGGCATGGGCGGACATCGAATCGATCTTGGCGATGCTGGCGTTCACCGCGATGCTGTGTCCATGAATCCTGACTTCCTTCATGCCATCGATAAGCTGTCGCCCACGTGTGCCGGCCGCTTGATAACCGACGAAGAGCACCGTGTTCCTCTGATCGGGCAAAGCCGCGGCGAGATGGTGCAGGACGCGGCCGCCTGTCGCCATGCCGCTCGATGAAATCACGATCGCGGGTCGGCGGCTGGCCGTGAGTTCCTTCGACTGCTGAGGAGACGAGACGGTCTGGAACCGTGTGGTTGCGAAAGCGTAGACCGGGCCCGAGGTCGGTCGCAGTTCCTCATCGAGTTCCGCGACCCTTGCGCTGTAGTACCTGAGCGCTTCAGTCGCCATCGGGCTATCGACGTAGACCGGGAGCACCGGAATGCGATGCTCCGCTTCCAGGCGCCGCACCCAATAAAGCAGCTCCTCGACGCGGCCGATCGCGAATGCAGGGATGACGAGCTTTCCGTGGCGGCCAGCGGTCTGCTGTATGACATCCGCCAACTGCGCCCCCGAATCATCCGGCTGGTGATCTCGGTCACCATACGTCGATTCCACGAGGACGACGTCAGCGGCAATCGCTCCAGACGGATCGGGAAGAATCGGCCGGTTGTAACGCCCGAGATCACCTCCAAACAAAATGTTTGGACCACCTGTCAGTCGCGCCATCACGAAAGCGGATCCCAGCAAGTGTCCGGCGGGATGAAACTCGACGGAGACCCCTGGCGCGACCTCGATCGGCCTGTCGTATCCGAGAGGCTGCAAGTGCGTCAGCGCGCGCAGCGCGTCGCTCTCGCTGAACAGCGGCAAGGCGGGCTGGTGTCTCGAGTAACCGTGCTTGTTTGCCTGCCGCGCATCCTCTTCCTGGATACGGCCGGCATCGGGTAACACGACCTGACACAAATCTTTCGTGCCGGGTGTGCAGAAGACGCGGCCCCTGAAACCCTGGGCGATCAACCTGGGAAGGTGACCCACGTGGTCCAGGTGAGCGTGCGTGAGGACGACCGCGTCGAGACTGGCCGGCGAGACCGGGAACGCGTCCCAGTTTCGAAGACGTAACTCCTTCAACCCCTGAAACAGCCCGCAGTCGAAAAGGACCCTCCGGCCGTCGTGTTCGAGCAGATACTTGGAACCAGTGACGGTACGAGCAGCCCCAAGAAATGTCAGTTTCGCCACGTGACCAGTGACGATATCAGGGTTTTTCTGGTTCTGTTTCGATGCCCTCGCGCGTGCCGCACAACCCCATTCCCGGTGGTACCCTGATCAGCATGGGAAAGCGTCCTCTTTTCGCGGCCGTTTCGCTCGTCGTCCTTGCGGCGTTCGTGAGCCTCGACGCACAGGTCGGCTCGCGACGCCTGACCATCGACGACATCTATAGCCCGACGCGGCGCATCAACTTCAGCGGCACACCGGAGACAGCGATTACGTGGCTCGATCCGGCGACGTACATCACCCGCCGACGCGGGGCGAACGGCGGCGAGTGGCTCACGGTCAATGCGGCGTCGGGCAACACATCGTCACTGTTCGATGCCGCTGCAATGGAGGCCGCAGTGGCCTCGCTGCCAGGTGTCAGTCGTGACGAAGCTTCGCAAATCGCCCGCTCCGAGGACCTCACCTTCAACCCCACCCGCACTGGTGCGCTGGCAACGATCGGCGACGACCTGTATTTTTATGACTTTGCGTCGAAGAAGGCCGCCCGGCTGACCAGGGAACGCGGGGAAGAAGAGATCGCAACCTTCAGCCCGGACGGGCGGATGGTGGCATTCGTACGCGGCAACAACCTGCACGTCGTCGACGTCACATCGCAGCGGGAGCAAGCGATCACAACTGACGGCAATCACGAACTTCTCAACGGAAAGCTCGACTGGCTCTATCAGGAGGAGATCTACGGACGAGGAAATTTCCGGGGCTACTGGTGGAGCCCGGACTCGACTCGGCTCGCGTTTCTCCAACTCGACGAGCGGCCGGTACCCGAGTACACCGTCGTCGACCACGTCCCCTATCGACCCGCCCTCGAAGTCACGGACTACCCGAAGGCCGGAGATCCCAACCCGCTCGTGAAACTCGGGGTTGCGCGTGTTGCAGGCGGTGGGCCTTCCTGGGTCGATCTCAGCACGTACTCGGGCGTCGAGATCCTGATCGTCAACGTCGGTTGGTCGCCGGATTCACAGCAGGTGGTGCACCAGGTCCAGGACCGCGAACAGACATGGCTCGACCTGAACCTCGCCGACGTGGCGAACAGCCGTACGCGGCGCCTGATTCGCGAGACGACCAAGGCATGGGTGAATGAGAACGGTAATCCCGTGTGGCTGAAGGACGGATCGTTCCTGTGGTTGAGCGAGCGCAGTGGCTTCAAGCATGTGTATCGCTACAGCGCTGCGGGCGACTTGATCGCACAGGTGACCAACGGGCAATGGGAAGTGCGCACGCTCTACGGAGTCGATGAAGCCAACGGTGCGATCTATTTCTCCTCACCCGAGCGCAGTTCGATTGCCACGGATATCTATCGGATCCGGCTTGACGGCAGCGCGATGACGCGACTGTCCCAGCGCGCTGGCACGAATCGCGCGATCTTCAATTCCGACTTCACGCAGTACGTCGGCATATGGAGCAACGTCACAACGCCAACCCAGGTGAGGTTGCACCGCGCGGACGGCTCCGAAGTCCGCGTGATCGACGCCAATGCCGTTTCGGCGCTGACCGAGTTCAGGCCGTCGACGCCGGAGTTCGTGCAGGTGAAGACGCGCGATGGTTTCGTGATGGATGGGATGCTCATCAAGCCGCCGGATTTCGACCCGTCGCGCCGTTATCCCGTGTACCAGTTTACGTATGCAGGGCCCGGCGCCGCGCAGGTACGCGATCAGTGGGGCGGCAGTGAGTACATGTTCCACCAGTTGCTCGCTCAGCACGGTGTCGTCGTCTGGATACTGGACAACAGGAGCGCGAGTGGAAAAGGCGCAGAGTCGCAGTGGCCTGTGTACGGCCGGCTCGGCGAAGTGGAGCTCCAGGATCTCGAAGACGGAGTCGCGTGGCTGAAGCAGCAGACGTGGGTCGATCCGTCACGACTCGTCCTCAGCGGCTGGAGCTATGGCGGGTTCATGACGGCGTACGCGCTCACTCACAGCACGACCTGGTCGGCCGGTATCGTGGGGGCGCCAGTGACCGACTGGCGTGACTACGACACCGTCTACACAGAGCGGCTGATGAAGATGCCCAGGAACAATGTCGAAGGTTACCGTCGCACTGCGCCGCGCTTCGCGGCCGACCAGTTGAACGCTCAGATGCTCCTCGTTCACGGGACCATGGACGACAACGTCCACATGCAGAACTCGATTCAGTTCGCGTACGAGCTGCAGAGAGCCGGTAAGCCTTTCGAGATGATGGTCTACGCCAAGCAGCGGCATGGTTTCAACGATTCACGTCTGGTGACCCACCTCCGCCAGACGATGTTGGATTTCGTGATGCGCGTGACACAGACGAACAGCCCCGCGGCGCGGTCGTCCCGTTAGTCGATGCTGGCCAGGTCCCTCGAGGGCGAAGCGGGCGTCGTTGCCGTCGAACTTCGTCCTCCCCGTGCCGAATTGAGTGCCCGGGAGGGCATGGATGCTTGGATCGACAGCTACCACGAGATCCGGCGACTGGGCAGACATCGCGTTCCGTCGTTTCTCACTGACAGCGCCGTGGGGACGCCGGAAGAACACAACCTGCGCCATCTGAGCGCCAATCTGGGGCGAGAGCTGCCTCGTGATCTCGTCACCCCGTTTCTGACGAGCAAACACGCGCTCGATTTCTGCCTCTCGTACGCCGAGCAGGCGTGGCAGCAGGGATTTCCGTCGCTCGTCGTGCTCGGCGGCGATACCACGGTGGGGCATCCGCGCTGCGTCGAGCACGCATGGGACTTGCGTCGGCTCATTCGCGAGCGTGAGCCGAGGCTGTCGCTGGGAGGCTGGGCCAACCCACACGCGGCCGCAGAGCGACAGGTCGACTTCCTGCTCGACCCACGCTTCTGCGCCGAGTTCTACTTGACGCAGGTCGTCAGTCATTTCAATCTCGAGCCGGTGAAGCGGTTCCTCGACGAAGTCGATCGGCGGCAGGTTGCGCTACCCGGGATGTTCGGCGTGTTCTATTACCGGAGCGCGAACCCGAAGACGCTCGCGACACTCGGCCGATTCATGCCGGTGCCGATAGAAGGGCTGATCAGCGAGTTCTCATCTGGCGCGACCGCTGTCGATGTCTGCGCGCGCACGGTGCAGGCGATGCGTTCTCTCGGCGTGCGCCATTTCTGCGTCTGCAATCTCCCGGCACACGATGCGTGGTCGACGCTCTCGGCAATTCTCGAGAAGGCAGCGTCCCCACTTCCTCTCTGATGCCACGGGAATCTATTTCAAGTGTCTTCCCCCGTCGACGCGGATCGTCTCACCCGTGATGAAATCGCTCTCGACCAGCGCGAGGACCATCTTGGCGATCTCGATTTCACCCCCCCAGCGCCCGAGAGGCGTCGCCCGTTCCACGGCCGCGAAGGTTTCGTTCGAAGTGTCTTCCGGGGCGACGATCGGGCCGGGCGCGATCGCATTCACGAGGATTTGATCGCCCGCCAGCTCCAGCGCGAGCGCCTCCGTCAGGGCCATGACGCCCGCCTTCGCGACGTAGTACGTCAGATAACCCTCGTATCGCGGCCGACCGCTGCGAGCCAGCCAGTCGCTGAAGTTTATAATCCGTCCTCCACGCAACCGCCGCATGTGCGGCGCCGCCGCCCGGGCGCATAGAAAGGCCGCTCGCAGATCGACGTTGAGCTGCGTGTCCCACATGTCAACCGTGAGGTCGTCGAACGGGACGTTCTTGTACACCGACGCCATGTTGACGAGGACATCGAGCCGGCCCAATTCATCGACGGTTTCGTCGACCACTCGCTGACACGCGTCGGCGTCGCCCAGGTCCGCCTGAACGAGGGTCACACGCCGTCCCAGTCCCTGAACGGCACGCGCGGTTTCCTCCGCTTCCGCCTGCGAGCGGCGATAGACCAGGGCGACATCAGCGCCGCCGCGCGCCAGTTCCGTCGCCACGACCGCCCCGATGCGACGTCCACCTGTGATGAGTGCCACGCGGCCGGCCAGATCCATGGGTCAATACTAACGAGGCTGTGGCCTCTCTGCTACGATTCCTCGAAATGCCCCGGACAGTCGCTATCGCCGTCCTCATCGCATGTGCGGCGGCCTCAGTCGGCGCTGTGCAAATGACTCTCGACCGGCGTGCGATCGAGGAGGCGATCTATATCGGCCAGTCCCGCATCGAGAAGGAGCGTGAACGGTTTCACGTGCCGTACCGCGTGCGCGTCACTCGGCCGCCGATTGATTGGATCGACGTCATCACACCCTTTCATCGAGTCGAACTTGCCGCAGAGATGAATGCGCGAAGCGGTGGCCGTCAGTTTTCACAACGTGAGGCCATCGATATCCTCAGCAAGACGGCCAACCAGATCGATTTGCTGATCGAGATGACCTTCCACCCGCTCAACACCTTCGTCGCGGTGCCGTCGTATGAGGTCGAGCTGATCCCCGCGTCGGGCGGTTCACGCATCAAGCCCAAACAGCTCGATCGGTTTCCTCGGTTCGGACCACGGGCAGACTCGGTCGGCCCCGCGTTTCCGGCACCGAATGCGTTGGCTGTGTTCGGGGGCGGACTGCCCGTTCTTGGTGGGACGATGATCGCGGCGCTGGACGGATCGACGTTCGATCCACAGCAACGGATCCAGGTCGTCGTGTTGGATGGAAAGACGGAGTTGGCGCGGGCGGCGGTCGATCTCGGAAGGATGCGATAGAGCGGACCCGTGAGACACGGATCCGCTCCGTCGCAATGAGGCTTACGACAGGACCTTGACGACGACGCGGCGGTTCTGCGCGCGTCCGTCGCGCGTGTTGTTCGGCGCGACCGGCTTGTCTTCGCCGTAGGAGATCACGTTGATCTTGTGGAGCGGCACCTGGTGCTGCTCGTAGAGATAACGCTTCACTGCTTCGGCGCGCTCGAGACCGATGCGCTCGTTGATGTCAGTGCCACCAACGTTGTCCGTGTGGCCTTCGATTTCGATGAAGACGCCCTTCGGATCGGCCTTGAGGTCGGTGACCATCTGGTCGAGACGCGCCTTGGCCGCATCCGGCAAGTCGGTCTTGTTGAACGCGAAGTTACCCTGATCCTCGCTGAGGGTCACTTCGTAAATCAGCCGGCGAGACGCGGCCTCGACCGCCGTTACGCGGTTGTTGACCGTGACGACCTTCCCGTCGACGTCCTTCGCGGCGGCTGCGGCGGCATCGGCAGCGGCTCGTGCTGACGTCGCTGAACGACCGGCTGCTTCGGCCTTCTCGTCAACCACGCCGATACGCTCTTCGTTGCGGCGGGTTCGTTCCTGTGTCTCCTCGACAGTACCAGTCAGCGTGTCAACCTTCGAGTTGACGTTGCCAACCTCGGTTCGCACGAACTTCTTGGACGCGCACGCCGGGGCAACAACCACGGACAGTGCAAGGATCGATGCTGCCAACAGACTCTTCCGCATGATGTTCTCTCTCCCTGTATCAACTAACTTCCGCTGCGCGAAGGGCCCGACATGTACCCGCCTCGCGCGTGGACGACAAGACCCCTCTTACGCGTACGAATCTCGAGTGGATGCCACCCGGGACGATCTCCTGGCTCGAAGCTGATGAGGTATTGATGCCGGAGCTCGGTGAACAAGTCCTGCACTGCGACGGCGATGTGCGCCGGAGTGCTCGTCACGCGCAGGTCGCCGCCGGTCCAGCGCGCGAGATCGGCGAGCGTTGCGGTCCGCGCGGTGCGGCCGTCGCTCGTCAGCTCGAGTTCGCTGCCCGGATGATCGACTGGTGTGACGACGGTCAACAGGTAGACCGGGACGTCGATGGAACTCGCGATTGCCGAAACCTCCGCCGCCGTGAGCCGGCTCCCGGTATCGACACCATCCGTGATGACGAGCAAGGCGCGATGGCGATTCGCACGCTCGCTGACGGTCGTCGCGGCATCGGCGATGGCGTCAAAGAGAGATGTCTTGCCCCAGGGAGTCCCCTTCAAGCTGACGCGATGAACGCGCGCGAGGTCTTTCGTAAACGGGACAACTTCCTGCAACTCGGAATCGAAGGTGAATAGCGCCGCCTCGTCCGAGTCCTCGCGCAAGCTCATCGTCGCCACAGTCACGGCTTCGCGGGCGCGGTCCATGTTGCCGCCAACCGCCATACTGCCGCTGATGTCGAGCACGATCGCGAGGCTGATAGGTGAGTCCCCGGCGTAGAAGTCCAATATCTTTGCGGGCTGACCGGCGTCGAACACGCTGAAGTCGGTCTTTTGCAGGTCGCGTACAACACGACCGTTCCCGGTTCGAACCGACACGCTCACGGTGACGAGGTCAACGCCTGACTTGAAGGTGGCTTGCGGCTCCTGCTCAGGGGTTCGAGGCCGCGCCTGAGCGGAGAGTAGTTCGACTGCAGTCACCACGATGACCATCAGAACCGCGAGTCTCCGCATGCGCCTGAGATCTTATCAATGCGCTTGCCACTGATGGCGATCGTTATGGCTGAATGAGTTACCGGGATGCGCGGGGCCAGCCGGCCCTAAACGATGCCTCGAACATGTAAATCTTACGTCTCGTTGATCGCCGGTTTTTCTCAGAGAAGCCATCGTTTTCACGAGCGGCCCGACGAGCTTGCTCAGTTTCGGCCATCTTCTGAACCATTCGCGATACCGACGTGCTTCTGGACGCTCGCGTAAGAATTGCGCGATCGACGCTCCAATAATCCGTATATGGCTGCGCTTACGTCTGTAACTGATTGACATACAAGGAGTTCTTGTCGTCATGCTGTGACGATAAAAGCAGAGCTGGCTCTTGGGACTCGCCGGAATTCAATACAGCCCTTAAGATGAGGAGATGCCCACACGAAATTCCCGTCCCGTGCCGGTCGCCGGGCGAGTCAACCGCTTCTCCTACGCGATTCGCAACATCGTCGCCGAAGCGAAAGCGGTCGAGGCTCAGGGACGACGTGTGCGATACCTCAACATCGGCGACCCGGTTGCCTTCGGCTTTCGCACGCCGGACCACCTGGTCGAGGCAGCGACGCGTGCGATGCGAGACGGCCACAATGGTTACGTCCCGTCGGTTGGCGTCGAGTCGGCGCGGATCGCCGTCGCGTCCGACTATGCGGCGCGCGGTGTTCCGGTGTCGCCGGATCGAGTGCTGATCACGACAGGGACCTCTGAAGGAATCGAGCTCGCGCTCAACGCGCTCGTCGATGAGGGTGATGACGTGTTGGTCCCGTCACCGACGTACCCGTTGTACACGGCGATCCTCGCGAAGATCGGCGCTCAGCCTCGCTACTACCGGACCGATCCAGATCGCGATTGGCTGCCTGATCTCGACCATCTCCGCAGCTTGATCAGCACGCGTACGCGCGTCCTCGTCGTCATCGATCCAAACAACCCGACGGGTGCGGTCTATCCAACGGCTGTGAGGCGCGCGCTCCTCGAGCTCGCCGAACAACACGACCTCACCATCCTCGCTGACGAGGTCTATGGCGATCTTGGATTCACCGGACCGCTCCCGCTGCTCGGCAGCCTCGATCCCGATGCGCCGGTGATTTCGTTCTCGAGTGTTTCGAAGGCCTATCTCGCACCAGGATGGCGCGCCGGGTGGATGGTCGTCGGCTCGACACCGCGCCTCGATGACGCACTCGCTGCCGTGAAGAAGCTCGCCGATGGGCGACTGTGCAGTCCCGGGCCGATGAACTACGCCGTCGAAGCCGCGCTCACCGGTGACAGGTCGCATCAGGCAGCGTTTCGAGAAGCGCTCGCGGAACGCGGTCGCGTCACGACCGAGATGCTGAACGCAATTCCCGGGATGCGTTGCGTTGCGCCGAAGGCCGCCTTCTACGTGCTTCCGTCTGTCTCGTTGCCGCCTGGACGCACAGACGAACACTACGTTCTCAGCCTGCTGCGCGAGACCGGCATTCTCTGCGTGAACGGCTCTGGCTTTGGAGTCCCGGCGACCGGCGGCTACTTCCGCATCGTGTTCCTCGCCAATCCTCAGGAGCTGGCAAGCATCTACGCGGACATTGGTGCCTTCACGCGCGACTACCTCGCGCGCGGTTAGTCACGCTCGGCACGAGGCGTGCGGAAACGAGAGAAGCATGCGCACCGATCCGCTCGCTTACCTCGATCGTGAGCTGAACGCACTTCGCGATCAGGGCCTCTTCCGTCCGCTACGCGTTCTCGACGGAGAGCAGACGGCGCACACGTCGATCGATCAGCACTCGGTCGTCAACCTGTCGTCGAACAACTACCTCGGGTTCACCACACATCCGTTGCTGCGCGAGCGCGCGCTCGACGCATTGCGATCGCTCGGCGTAGGCACCGGGTCGGTCCGCACGATCGCGGGCACGATGCAGATCCATATGGAGCTCGAACGCCGCCTGGCATCGTTCAAGCGGACTGAAGCCGCCGTTGTCTTTCAAAGTGGTTTCGCGGCAAACGCAGGGACGGTCGCGGCGCTGCTCGGGCGCGATGACGTGATCGTGTCCGATGAACTGAATCACGCGAGCATCATCGACGGTGCGCGACTGAGCCGCGCCACCATCAAGGTCTTCCCGCACCGCGACGTCGCCACCGCGCAAGCGATTCTCGCCGAGCT
>JAICEG010000050.1 GCA_025924295.1 Vicinamibacteria bacterium | reverse complement strand
TGCAACCACGGCGTTCCTCGTGGTCAACGCCGGCAACCTCGGGTTGCAGACGTTCTCTTTCGTGGTGTGGTTGACGCCGACGGTCATCGGCGTGCCGACGATCGCGATCTGGACTCGCTACTACAGGAGGAAGTTTGCTCCCGCCACGCGACGGACCGAGGCACCTGACCTCAGTGCCTCGCGCCCGACACAAAACTGGAACGCGCGCTAGGCTCGAGCCGCCTGCTTGAGCGAACGCGCAATCTGGGTGACGCGCTGGCCGTACTCGCGTGCAGCGGTGATGGGATCGCTGGCGCCGATCTTCGCGGGAGCCACGAACAGGCCCGCGCACGCGGCGGCGGCGTAGATCGGCCGCAGCGCCGACTCCTCGTCGCCGGGCGCCAGCGGCGCTGCGAGCTTGCCTGTCATGGGCGCGATCGACGGCAACCACGCACAGAAGGATTCGATCTCCGCGCAGGAGTCCGATGGCGTCGCCAGGACGATCACATCGGCCCACTGCGGATCGGCAGGACGCGGCGCTACGTAGTCGCGATTCATCCGATCGAGGTTCTCGCGCCATGCGGGAGTGGCATCGATCGTTTTCGCGTCGGTCAGATCGGCCACGCGCCGCAAGCGGATGTTGGCGCGCGCCTGAATGGCGCCCACGCCTGCGGCCAGGGCGATGCGCTCCGCGTTCCCGTAGCGGGAGTAGAAGACAATCAGCACATTCACGTCTGACATGGTCTTTTCGTCAACTTCCAACTACCAATTCCCAACTCCCAGGAGCGTCTTTGGCGTTGGAGGTTGGAAACTGGGAGTTATGAGCCTATGCGAGATCAAAGAGCAAGAGCTCCGAGTCGCCTGCATTCGATCCGCGCAGTTGAAGCGCCGACTCGTTGCTCACGGCCAGACCGTCGCCTTGCTTGAGCGCGACTCCGTTCACGTCAATCGCCCCGGTCGCACAATGCACCCATGCATAACGCGCCGGCTGGATCGAGTAGTCGACCGAGACACCGGGAGGCAACACCGCCGCAAACATCCGCGCATCCTGGTTGATGTGTGCCGCCGGCGGGTTGTTCGTGTGCTCGGGACCCGCGATGAGCCGCAGCACACCACGCTTCTCGGCCGAGGGGTAGGCGAACTGTTGATACGAGGGCTTCAGATCCTCGACGGCCGGGATGATCCAGATCTGAAGGAAGTGCGTTGGCGATGTCGTCGAGGCGTTGAACTCGCTGTGAATGACACCCGAGCCGGCGCTCATCGCCTGCACTTCGTTCGGGCCGAGTACGTGCTGCTCGCCCATGCTGTCCTTATGGGCGAGCCCGCCCTCGAGCACATAGGACAGGATCTCCATGTCCCGATGCCCGTGCGCACCAAAGCCCTTGCCGGCGGCGACACGATCGTCGTTCAGCACGCGCAACGCACGAAACCCCATGTGCTGCGGGTCGTGGTAGCCGCCGAACGAGAACGTGTGATAGCTGTTCAACCACCCGAGATCGGTGTGGCCGCGGTCCTCGGCTTTTCGAAGTGTGAGCATGGACTCATACTACTACTCGGCTCTGGACGCGGAGTTCACGCATTGAACGTCAGCGTGTCGCCGGACAATGTTGACGGGAAGGTCGTGAGTGCGCGATTGGCCGGGCCGTTGGCCACCTGACCGCTGGTCGTGTACTTCGAGTTGTGACACGGGCACACGTACAGCTGCCCGTTGTACTGGTCGACCGTGCATCCTTCGTGCGTGCAGACGGCGGTCAGCACGGTGAACGAGGTGAGCGAATTCCGGAACACGAGAAAGCTCCCCAGCGGCGACGTGACGAGCGCCACACTGTTCGGTGTGGACAACGCACCGCCTGTGGGCACCGAAACGGTCCGCCCGGACGTAGAACCAGCAACCACTGGCAGGGCCTGATTAGTCGCCGGATCCGAAGGCGAGGTCGGATTCCCATCATCGCCGCCACCCCCGCAGGCGGGCAGCAAGGCACTGACCGCGACCAGCGATGCCGCCTGGCAGGCATGCGCGCAGAATTGACGCCGTGAAGGTTCAGGGACCGTTTGGGAAATCTCGATGACCGTGGGCAGTTGTCGCCGTGTTGTCACAAGTCTCTCCTAGTCAGAGTCACAAGCCTCGTCAGAAGTGCCGGACACTGGGCAATAGTCGTGCCTGTCCTCGGCGCATGAGTTTCGCAGGAAACCGGGAGCGCACAAACGCAGAAGTCCAATTGCACCGACCAGCACGTCCAAAAAGATGCACGGTTGGACCAACATTCTTGAGCTGTTCTAGTGACGACCATCTCGCATAGACTCCGCAGCACCCATGCCGAAAATCCTCGCAGCGTCCTCGGCGATCCCGCCGCATCGCCTCGATCAGTCGTTTGCCCGCCGCGAAATGGCGCGGCTGTGCGAAGGTCAGCCACATCTCGAACGACTGATTCCGGTATTCGACCGAACCGGCGTCGACACCCGGCATCTCGTCCATGAACCGGAGTGGTACCTCGAGTCGCGTTCGTTCGAAGAGCGGAACGAGGAGTACGCGGCCAAGGCGCTCGAGCTGGCGCAGAAGGCCGTGCGCGCCTGCCTCGTGGAGTCAGGCACCACGACCGACGAGATCGATCACATCTTCGTCGTGACCACGACCGGGCTCACGACGCCCAGCCTCGATGCATTACTCGCCAGCTGCCTGGGCCTGCGCGCGAACGTGCGACGCTCACCGCTCTTCGGCCTCGGGTGCGCGGGCGGCGCCGGTGCGCTGATCCGCGCGTGTGATGTGCTCTCCGCTCGTCCGACCGAGCGAGCACTGGTCGTCTCCGTGGAACTGGGCAGCCTGATCTTCTCGAAGCAGGCGCAGACACCGACCGATCTCGTTGGTGTTGCACTGTTCGGTGATGGTGCCGCCGCCGTGCTGCTGGGCGGCGACGACGTCGCGGGCGACGGCATTCGCATCGCACATACCCGCACGCATCTCTTCAAGGACTCCCGCCATCTCATGGGATGGCGTTTCACTGACGACGGCATGCGACTCGTGCTCTCGCGCGACATCCCGTCTCTCGTAGGAACGCGCGTGGCGCCCGTCGTCCACGATTTCCTGAGCGATGCCGGCTTGTCGTTCACGAACATCAAGCATCACATCCTGCATCCCGGTGGCGCGAAGGTCATGGCCACGTATCGATCGGCATTCGGTCTCTCAGACGAGGCGCTGTCGATCGCGCGCGAGTGCATGCGTCAGTTCGGCAACCTGTCGAGCGCCGCCGTGCTCGTGATGTTGAGTAATCTCGTCGCCAGCGGCGTCCCGCAAACCGGCGATACCGGCCTGATGCTGGCGCTCGGACCGGGCTTCGCCGCGGAAATGCTGGCCATCGTGTGGTAGCCGATGTGGCGATCGCCGGCGGCGGGCCCGCCGGGGCCGCGCTCGCGATTGAGCTGGGTCGTCGAGGCATACGCGTCAATCTCTACGAGAAGAAACGTCACCCGCGTCTCAAGGCGTGCGGCGAAGGGCTGCTCCCTCACGGCGTCGCGGCCCTCTGCGACATCGCCGGACTGCCGGATGCCCCTCGCGTACGCGGGTTGAGGTTCGTCGCCGGCGAGGCGTCCGCCGACGCAGACTTCCCTGACGGTTTCGGCCTGGTCGTGCGGCGCGACTGGTTCGATTGCTGGCTCTTCGAGCGTGCAGCGGCCACCCCCAACGTCGATGCGCGAATGGGAACGCCGTACCGTCCGGAAGGCGAACCGTTCACCGTCGGTGCCGACGGCCGCAACTCGATCTTCCATCGACGATTCGAAGTGCGACGGCCCGGTCGCACCCGCGTCGGGCTCTCCGCTCATGCGATCGGGCTCGAGGGCGTCAACGATCGTGTCGAAGTGTTCTTTCATCGGGAGGGCGAGCTCTATGTGGCGCCCACCGGCGGCGGCGAGACACTCGTGGCAGCGCTCTTCCATCGCGAGCGGTTCCGTCGCGACGGCATCACTCACTTGCTCCGGACAATCCCCGCGATTCGCGATCGTGCGCGGCGTGTGGAGCTCACCAGCCCGGTGCTGGCGGCAGCTCCACTGGGTCTGCGTCTGTCGCGCGTCGTCGACGAGCGTTTGTTGCTGATTGGCGATGCGGCTGGCGCGCCCGATCCGATCACGGGAGATGGAATCGCGATGGCCATGGCTTCGGTCAAGCCGGCAGCCGACGCGATCGTGTCCGGCGACCTTGCGTCCTACCAGCGCGTCAGGTTGGCGATGGGCCGGAATGCCGAGCGGCTGGGTCGGCTGCTCCTTGCCGTGTCGCGCGCCGAAGGACGCACGGCGCACGTGCTGCTGCGAAAACGGTCACTCGTGACGACACTGCTCGACGTGGCGCTTGGACGACAGCCAATGAACATCAGGACACTGGTGAAGGCTGCGCTGTGAAGAAGCAAGCGGTCCGGAGGGGCGGGAGTGCGAGGGTGCGAGGGTCCGGTACGATGGTCCGACGTTCGGCCCGAAGGTCCGGCGGACCGTCGCACCATTCGACCATCGGACCGGACCGTCGCACCTCCGCCCATTCGCACCGGCGGACCGGATGAGAACACGTATCTACCAACCGGAGATCATGGACGAGGAGACCGTCGACCAGGACACGGCCGACGAGATCTACCGCTACCTCGCCTCCATCAATCGTCTCTTCGGTGGCGTCAGCGGAACGATCGCGCGCTTCGAAGCGTTCAGCCGATCGTGGCGCCCGGGCGAGCGGATCGACGTGCTCGAAATTGCCTGCGGCGCGGCCGATGTCCCGCGCGCCCTCATCGCCTGGGGACGCGCGCGTGGATTCGACCTGCGCGTCACAGCCACCGACATTCTTCTCAGCGCCGTCGATTACGCGCGACGCGTTGGGCCTGTGGACGAGCGCCTGCGCCTTGCCTGCGCCGATGTCAACCGCCCGCCCTTCACGCCGGGCGCCTTCGACTACGTGACGTGCGGGCTCTTCTTTCACCACCTCACCGACGATCAGATCGTCGCGTCACTCCGCGCGTTCGACCACCTCGCCAGGCGTGGGATCGTCGTCAACGACCTCGTGCGATCACGGCGCGCCTATATCTGGACCTGGCTCTTCACGTGGCCATTCCATCCCATCCTTCATCACGACGGTCCGCTGTCGATCCGGCGTTCCCTGAGGCCGGCGGAAATGAAACAACTGGCTGGCGCCGCAGGGCTTCCGTGGTTAACGGTCGAGCGGCATTTCGGGCACCGCATGACGCTCGCGGGCGAAAAACGCTCGGCGTAGCGCGCGTCTCGCCGTTACCATTGATGGCTGGCGATATGATTCTGACGGCGGATTCAGGATTTCTTCAGTTTCATCCGCACGCCGCCCGCGAGTAGCATCCGCGCAGAGACACTCGATGCTCAAACGCTCGCTCATCTTCGTCCACCGCTGGCTGGGAGTCGCGCTCTGCGTGCTCTTCCTGCTCTGGTTTCCCTCCGGCATCGGGATGATGTATTTCCCCATGCCCAGCGTCACGCCGACGGCGCGCCTCGAGCGACTGCCAGCACTCGATGCGTCGAAAGTGGTGGTGTCCCCGGCAGAAGCGGCGGCGAAGCTCGGAGTCGAAGTGGACGACCTCCGCCTGAGTTCGTTCGACGGGCGGCCGGCATATCGCGTGGGATTCGGTGGCGGCGACGGCCCCGTGCTCTACGCGGACACGGGTGAGGAACAAGGCGAGGTCACGACTGAAATGGTGCAGCGCGTCGCATCCGCCTGGACCGGTCAGCCGGTCAGCGGCGCCACCGTGCAGGAAGTCAGCGACGTCGATCAGTGGACGCTGCAGACGCGACTGGGCGAGCTGAGCCCCGTGTTCAAGTACTCGTGGCCGAACGGCGAGCAGGTCTACGTATCGCAGGTCACCGGTGAAGTCGTGCAGTACACGACCACGATGTCCCGGATTGGCGCGTATCTCGGCCCGATCCCGCACTGGTTCTACTTCACGCCGCTTCGCAAGCATGGACAGGAGTGGAGCCGCGTCGTGATCTGGTCATCGGGAATCGGCACGATCGCCGCGATCATCGGGGTCGTCATCGGCGCCTGGATGTACTCGCCATCGCGGAAGTACCGATATGCCGGCGCGGCCACGAGCATTCCCTATCGCGGCCACAAACGATGGCACACCGTCTGTGGACTGATTTTCGGCGTGGCGACGGTGACCTACGCGTTCAGCGGCATGCTGTCGATGGATCCGTTTCCCTCGTTCAACGATCGCAGTCAGCAGAGGCAACCGAGCATCGAGCCCAGCATTCGCGCGGCACTGCGCGGCGACCTCGACCCGGCAGCCTTCGATGCCAAGCATCCGCGGCGGGCACTCGAGCAGCTGGCGCCACTGCCCGTGAAGGAACTGGAACTGACATCGTTCGCGGGAGACGCGGCCTACCTCGCGCGACTGGCCAATAACGAGACTCGCGTCATCCCGATGGGCGGCGAGCCCAGGGCCGGCTTCGATCAGAACGAGATCATTCGCGTCGTCACAACTGCCGCCGGCGGCAACATGACGACGACAGTGCTGGATCAGTACGACCGCTACTACCTGGATCGCACACGGCGCCGGCCGTTACCGGTGGTGTTGGCCCAGGCGACGAGCGGCGACGAGACCCGCTATTACATCGATCCGGGAACCGCACGCGTTGTCCAGACCTACAACTCGAGTAACTGGGTCAACCGGTGGTTGTACAACGGGCTCCACTCGCTGAACTTTCCGTGGCTGTACAACTATCGGCCGCTCTGGGACATCGTCGTGATCACGCTGATGCTGGGAGGGACGGCCCTCTGTGTCACGTCGCTCGTACTCGCGTGGCGAGTGCTCGGGCGCACGCTCGCGCGCGCACTCAATCCGAAGGGTGCGAGCGCCACGCTGTCGGAAGATCTCGCGTGAGAGTCCGGCTTCAGCCGGACCCGGAATCGTGCCTGACGTACCTCTCGCATGCAGCGTGCGCAGCTGCGGATTACCACTCGAGCGCCGCGAGCGTGCGTTCACCTGCTCCGCCGGCCACTCCTTCGACATCGCGCGCAGCGGCTACCTCAACCTCCTGCAGCCGCAGGACCGCCGCTCGCCACGGGCCGGTGATTCGAAGGCAGCGGTGGAAGCACGCGCGGCTCTCGATCGCTCGGGCGTCGGCCGCGCCCTCATCGACGCAGTCATCGATAGAGTCGCTGCGCTCCACCTTCCTCCCGATGCGATCGTTCTCGATCTTGGGGCGGGCTCCGGCGAGATGCTGGGCAAAGCATGCACCGGCCTCTCGATCGCTGGTATCGGCATCGATCTCTCTGGCGCGGCCGTCGAGCTCGCATCACGTCGCTTTCCATCACTCACATGGATCGTGGCCAACGCAGACCGACGGCTGCCGATCAGGGACCGCAGCGTGGATGTAATCCTGTCGGTTCATGGACGCAGAAACCCGTCAGAGAGTGCCCGGGTTCTGAAGGAAGCGGGACTTCTCATCGTCGCGCTTCCGGCGCCCGATGACCTCATCGAATTGCGCGCGCTCGTGCAAGGGCAGGGTCTCGAGCGCGATCGCGTCGAGGCGATGCTCGAAGAGCACGCGACGCATTTCGAACTCATCGAACGATTCCAGGTGCGGGACCAGCGTCAGCTCGAGCGAGATGCGCTCGTGAACCTGCTGCAAGGCACGTATCGCGGGGCGCGCTTCACGTCATGGATGAAGGTGGCAGCGATCGAGCCGATGGCCGTGACACTGAGTTCAGACGTCTGCGTGCTGAAGTGCCGAACAGGCGGATAGCCGGTACACCACAAAGCGGCGGATCCAAAGACCCGCCGCTCCATGACTGAGCACTGTTACGACCGGGGAGTGCGGAGCGCCAGGAAGATGTCGGCGTTCTCGCGCGTCACCAGCAACAGCGCCGGCCGCTCGCCAGAGGCGGCAAGCGCCGCTCTCAAATCGCTGGGCGTCCTCACCGCTTCGCCGTTGACCTGGCTGATCACATCGCCAGGCTGGATCCCCGCGGATGCGGCGGTGCCGTCGGGATTGACATCGCGAACGACCACGCCCTCCTTCCGGCCGGGCAGCCCGAGTTCGCGAGCGATCTCCGGCGTCAGCGGCTCGACTGCCATGCCGGTCGGACCGAAGCCGCGGCCCTCGGGCCCCTGGTCATCGCTCGAGGCGCGCTCTCGCGATGCTTCCAGTGCGCCGAGGGTGGCGCGCATCGTCTCGGTCTTTCCGTTGCGGACGACCTCGAGCTCGATGGCCGATCCCGGCTTCGTTCCCGCAATCCGGTTGCGAAGTGCGTTGCTGTCGGCGACCTTCTCGCCGTTCAGCGCCGTGATGACATCACCCTGCTTCAGTCCGGCACGTGCGGCTGCACCGCCAGGTTCCACCCCGCTCACCAGCGCACCGCTCGTGTTTGCGAGCTTCAGGCTGGCCGCAAGGTCAGGCGTCACGCTCTGCACCGACACACCCAGCTTGCCGCGCTGGACGCGTCCGTCTTCCTTCAGCTGACCCATCACTTCACGAGCCATGTTGGACGGAATGGCGAAGCCGAGCCCGATGTTGCCGCCAGTCGGCGTCAGGATCTGCGAGTTGATCCCCACGAGCTCGCCATTGAGGCTGATCAGGGCGCCGCCCGAGTTGCCCTGGTTGATCGGCGCATCCGTCTGGAGGAAGTCCTCGTAGCTGCCGTCGCCGACACCCGTCGCGCGCCCCTTGGCGCTGATGATGCCCATCGTCACCGTCTGACCGACGCCGAGGGGATTGCCGATGGCCAGCACCACGTCACCCACACGCACGTGGTTCGAATCGCCGATCGACACGACCGGGAAACCCGAGCCTTCGATCTTCAGCACCGCGAGGTCGCTCGCCGGATCGGTACCCACGACCTTGGCATCGAACACCCGCTTGTCGGTCAGCTCGACGCGGACCTGATCGGCGCCGTCAATGACATGGTTGTTGGTCAGGATGTAGCCGTCCGCCGTGGTCAGGACTCCCGACCCCAGGCCTGATTGGCGCGGGATGCGCTGCTGCCGCGGCAAGCCGCGCCCGAAGAAGCGAAACAGATCGTCGTCGGGAAACTGCGTCGGCACCATCGACGCCTTCTTTTCGACGCGGACGGTCACAACGGCAGGCGCAACTGCATCCACGATCGACGCGTACGACGTCGCGGGGTCAGACCCCTTGAGTCTCGGCGTATCAACAGGCTTCGCCGCGGCCTGCGCGGCCGACACGCCAGCGCCCGGCGAGTGCGCCAACCCGATGTTGTAGCCGGCAAAGGCGACCAACGCCACCAGGACTGCGCCGAGTCCGGCGCGTGCCGCGGCAGGCCGCCGAGAGAAATTGAACATGGCTCGTCACTCCTTTATGCACAACGTGCGGTCGACTTGCGGACCGCTCACATCAAGTAGGACGAACCAGAAGCTTTCCGAGTCGTGACACCACTATTACACGTGTGTAATGGTGTCAGGCACTGGCAGCCGGACGATGAAGGTCGAACCGCGGCCGGGCTCGGCCACGACGTCGACTGTTCCGCGATGGGCGGCCACAATCGCGCGAACCAGGCTCAAACCGAGCCCCAGGCCGCGCTCCGCGCGACTCTGGTCACCGCGGTAAAGCCGATCCCAGATATGCGGCAGGTCGTGAGGTGCGATGCCGACGCCGGTATCGGCGATGTCGAAGCGCACCATGCTTCCGTCCCGATGTGCGCCGAGCGACACTCGCCCGCCGGATGGCGTGTATTTGATCGCGTTGTCGACGAGATTCGCCAACACCTGCCGGAGGCGCCTCGAATCGGCGAGCACGGTCAGACCGGCTTCGACCTCGGTCGACACCTCGATCTGCTTGTCTTCGGCGACGTTCTCGTACAGGTCGACGACATCGGAAACGATGTCGGCGACAGAAACGTCCGCGACTTCCAGATGCATGGTCCCGGTCTCGGCCTCCGAGATGTCCATCAGCGTCTCCAGCATGGCGAGGATACGCTCTGATTCCTCGAGGCTCGTGACCAGCGCCTCGCGATGCACCTGCGCGTCGTCGGATTGCAGCGCACGCTCGGCGACACCCCGGAGCCGCGTCATCGGCGTCCGCAGATCGTGCGCCACGTTGTCGAGGGCATGCTCCATTCCACGGATGAGCGTGGTGATGCGATCGAGCATTTCATTGAACAGCACGCTGAGCTCGTCGATGGCATCTTGATCCGGCCGGACGGCCACACGGGCATCGAGCCGCCCGGTGCGGATGATGCCTCTCACCGCCGCAATCAGCTGCCGGATCGGCGCCAGCGTCGATCGCGTCACGATCGCGCCGCCCGCCAGGCTGACGGCGACGATCACGAGCGAGACGATCGCCAGCACCGTGCGATAGCGGGAGAGAAGCCCCTCCCGGATTTCGCTGCTCTTGCCGACCTGCAGCAATGTGCCGTCGGCGAACCGCGCCGACGCCACTTCGAGACGGGCAGCTCCTGATTCAGAGAGGATCTGTTCCAACCCGTCGAGGCCGGTCAGGCGATTCACGTCGAAGTCATCCCAGGCGTAAGGTGCGCTGAGAAACAGCGTCTCCGACCTGCCTCGCACCACGCGTACGAACAGACGTTCCTGCCGTCCCGAACGCTGCTCGATCTCGACGGCATCGGCCAGCGAAGAGAGACCACCGGCCGCGTATCGTTGCGAGTATTCACGCAACGTGGACACCACGAGTTCGCGGTCGCGCTCGGTGAGTGACGCCTCCAGCAACCGGTAGGTCAACAGCACGATCGCCAGCGACGTGATGACGAAGACGATGGCGTACCACGACGCAAGGCGAAGCCCGATTCGTGCAGTCGGTTCCTCGTCCGGCACGATCTGCGAAGCGTCAGCCATCAGCCGGCCTTGAGGACGTACCCCACTCCGCGAACGGTGTGGAGCAGCTTGGGCTCGAAATCGCGATCGATCTTCTCGCGCAAGCGCGAGACGAGCACATCGACGACGTTGGTGCCGGGATCGAAGTTGTAACCCCAGACGTGCGACAGAATCATCGTCTTGGTGAGGACGCGCCCCTGGTTCCGCAGCAGGTACTCGAGCAAAGAGTACTCCCGTGGGCGAAGATCGATCGCCTGGCTCGCTCGTTCCGCTCGCCGGCTGAGCAAGTCGAGCGACAGATCAGCCAGCGAGAGCCGGGTCGGTTCGGTCTGACCCGTCGATCGACGGACGAGTGCCTGGAGGCGCGCGAGAAGTTCGGCGAACGCAAACGGTTTGGTGAGATAGTCGTCGCCGCCGGCCTGCAGCCCCGTGACACGATCATCAACGGTTCGCCGTGCGCTGAGAATCAGCACTGGAGTACTGACGCCGCGCGCACGGATGCGGTCGATCAGGGCGAGGCCGTCAAGGCGCGGGAGCATGACGTCCACGATTGCCGCGTCGTACCCTCCCTTCAGGGCCAGCTCGGCGCCCCGTTCTCCATCGGACGCGACGTCGACGACATGGCCGGCTTCAGCCAGGCCCTTGCTGACGAAGTCGGCGATTGTCGCATCGTCCTCCACCATGAGCACTCGCACGATGTCATGAGTGTACGGCCGACCATGAAACAACGCGAAGCGGCCTGACGCTGGCTCTCCGTGATAGTCTCGCGGCGGAAAACACCGATGAGATATCTCGTGCCTGCCGTTGTCGTGGTCGCACTATGGACGACGTCCTTCGCACCTGTTGCTGCGCAGTGGATTCGATACCCCACAGCCGGCGTGCCACGCACGCGCGACGGAAAACCAGACCTCGCCGCGCGCACCCCACGGGCCTCGGATGGCAAACCCGATCTGTCGGGAGTCTGGCAGAACGATGGCTACGGTCCGCAGAACCAGGAGGGAGCCGGCCCCACACCGAAGACCGTGTTCTTCGATCTCTCGTACGGCATGAAGGGCGAGCGGCCGCCCTATCAGCCGTGGGCAGCCACGCTGGCGGCGCAGCGGAAATACGACGAGGCCAAGGACAACCCCGATGCGCGATGCCTGCCGCTTGGCCCGCTGCAGATGATGGCCCACCCGTTGCCGAAGAAAATCACGCAGTCGCCAGGTCTCGTCGTGATCCTCCACGAGCGCAACATGGAGTTCAGGCAGATCTTCACCGACGGACGAAAGCTCCCTGACGACCCACAGCCATCCTGGTATGGCTACTCGACCGGACGCTGGGAAGGGGACACGCTGGTGATAGAGACGATCGGGTTGCGTGACGGCTTGTGGGCCGACTTCTACGGCAGTCCGCTCACCGGCCAGGCAAAGATGATCGAGCGTATCCGCCGTCCCAACTACGGCACGCTGGACGTGCAGGTGACGATCGATGATCCGAAGGCCTACACGAAACCATGGACCGTCAGTGTCAATCAGCACCTCGGGCTCGATATCGAGCTTCTCGAGTATGCCTGTCTCGAAAACGAGAAGGACGTGCCGCGCCTGGTCGGAAAGTGAACAGGGGTCAGACCCCTTGAGTCCGCGCATGTCAAGGGGTCTGACCCCATGAAACGAGTTCTCGAACCCGAGCTGATGGACGACGAGCGGCAGTCCATCGCGTACGCGAAGGCCGACTTCAGCACCTCGAACCAGTTCTTCGTTGACAGCCTGATTCGAGATTTTCCTGGTCATCTGCGGCGCGCGATCGACATCGGATGCGGTCCGGGCGACGTGGTGATCAGGCTTGCCCGGGCGGTGCCGGACCTGCAGATCACCGCCATCGACGGATCGGCGCCGATGGTTGCGCTAGCGCGCGAGGCGGTCAGGGCCGCCGGCCTCGACGATCGCGTCTCGGTTGTGCAGGGATACGTGCCGGATTCATCGCTCGAGAGCACGGGATTCGACGCCGTGCTCTCGAAGGACCTGCTGCACCACCTGCCAGACCCGTCGGTACTCTGGAGGGAAATCACACGACTGGGACGCCCCGGTGCGGCAGCCTATGTGATGGATCTGGTTCGCCCGGACACGCCCGACGCCGCCCGCCGGATCGTGGACGCCGTCGCCTCGCGCGAAGACCCGATCCTGCGCGAAGACTTCTACAATTCGTTGCTCGCCGCGTTCACGGTTGACGAGGTACAGCGCCAGTTGATCGACAACGACCTCGCCTTCGAGGTCACCCGCGTCAGCGACCGGCACATGGTAATCAGGGGGCTCACTTCACCTTAGACTTCGCCTTCCGCCGCTCGGCCCAATACTTCTTCATACGCTCGGATACCGCTTTCTTCTCATCCTCGGTCATCTTCCGAACGCGGCTGCGGACTCTCTTGAACGCCTCACGAGCGGCTCGGCGCTTCTGGGGCAACGCGAGCTCCGGAAACGTCCGCTCGATGGCAATGATCTCCGCGCGCAACTGCTTCAACATGGCCTCGGCGCCGCTCCTGGCCAACTCGCGAAGCCGTTCTGCACTCAGTCCACCTGATCCTTTCGGCACGTGTCTCTCCTCTAAGTCTGAATTGCCTGAAGCTGCTTCAGATGGTGGATGTCATGTCCCGCCATCTGCGCCATGATCCACCCGACCGAGAGCCCTCCGTATTCAGGGTGGGAAAACCCGCGATCGAGCTGCGCCGGCGACAGGCGTCTCCACATCGCAAGATTCATTCCGCGGAGCGACGTGTACGCGGCGAGCGCGGTGCGCGCATCGGTGGCGCCATCGATCGGCATCCAGTCGTCCTGCGAAAATGCCTGCGCGGTATAACCCGGTTGCGTCAGCGCGAACCTCGCGCGGGTGCCAAGCGCCAGCTCGGTCTGCGCGAGATGCACGAGGATCTGCCGGGCGCTCCACTTGCCCGGCGCATAGGTCTTCTCGAAGGCCTCCGCACTCCACGACTCCACGAGCCGTCGAATGCGGTCGGCCGTGTCGGCAAGCGCTTCGAGCGGTGCTCGTTCTCCAAGATCGTCGGCGTATGGATTCGCAACAGTCATCATCCGATCTGTGATCGAATGCCGACACAGGTCAAGAGCCGATTGTCACGGGAGAATGGCGACGGCGCGAAGAGGCGCGCCGCTCCCGCCACCGATCTTCATGGGCAACGCGATGACGTAGGCACCGGTCGCGGGCAGACGGTCGAGCGCTGTCAGGTTCTCGAACGCCGGGATATCGCGCTCGTAGAGGGCGCGATGCGACTCGAAGAGCGTCGATTGACCGTAGTCGATGCTCGCGGTATCGATGCCGATCGCCCGGATCCGCCGGTTGGCAACGATCCAGCGTGCGGCATCCGGGTGCAACCCGGGGAAATGCAGGTTGCGCGCCCCTTCCTCGCCGCGCAGCGTCGTGCCCAGATAACGCTCGGCGCCCGGCCATCGTCGTGAGAACCCGGTCCGGAGCAACACGATCGCGTCCATCGGAATCGCGCCGTGCTGCTGCTCGAATCGCTCGATGTCGTCGGTCGTCACCTGGTAGTCGGCGTCGCGCTCGCTCTGCTCGACGACGTCGATGACAACGGCAGCGCCGATCAGCTGCTGGACCGGGATCTTGTCAACCGTCAGGTGCCCCTCCGCGAAGTGGACCGGCGCATCGATGTGCGTGCCGCCGTGCTCCGATGTGAAGAAGCTGTTGGCCGCGTAGTAGTACCCGGCCGGAGTGATGCCGTCGGCGTCGCGACGAAGCTGGAACCCTTCAGCGGTCGGCCAGTAGATCGCCTGTGAATCGTATGTATGCGACAGATCAACGAGTTCGCCGGCCGGAAACACCGCGCCTTGCGGCGAGCTCGAGCATGCGATGGTCACGATGGCAACCAGAAGCGGCATCGGCTTGATGTATTTCATGCCGCCACATTAGCAGGTTCCGTTGGATCGAAGACCTAACGCGGTTTCGATTGCGTGTAGACGTCGTCCTTTGTTCTTGGGCCTCGGTTCTTCGTCCGTTCCTCAGTCCGCTCGTCCTTGGTGCGTTGATGACCATGAAACGACGACACGACCATCCGACGCGATGTTCAGAAGCGGGCCCGTTGACTTCGGACCAAGACAGACCAAGGACGCAGGACGGACCAGGACCGAAGCACCAAGCACCAGGGACTGTCAGCTACACCGAAGTGCGAACTGCTCTAGCGTATTGGTGATCGGACCTGCTTCACCAGGCGTTGCAGCCGCAGATAGTGCGTGCCGCGCCAATACACACGAGCGCACTCGCGGCATTGCTTGAACGCACGAAAACGGCGGTAGACGCGCGGCGGCACGAGGCCGCTGACCTCCGCGCGCGCGATGACACCGAGAACGCCGTTGCACGTCATGCAACGGGTAAAAGGGCGGAATGCCCGCCTCAGGTCCAGTGCCTCGACGAGCTCCCCCAGCTGCTGCTCGGGATCGCGCGACCGCAGCCACTGGCCGCGCACCACAACCTTGCGCTTCAGGAGGCCAACGTCGCGAGTCAGCAGGATTCGTCGTTGACGCGCCGTCAGATGTGCAAGCTCTTCGTCGCTCAGATCGTTTCCATAGCGCGTGTCGAACCCGAGCAGCCGAAGGAAGCGTGCGAGGGTGCCGAGGTGAACGTCGGCCACGAAGCGCGGCTCCCGCAGTGGTTCAGGCCTCAGCCGATGCAGCGGCGTGATGTCGAACCGCTCGAACTCTGGGTACACCGCGACGCGCTCGCCGCCCTCGAGACGGCAGTCGAAACGGACCGACCTGCCGTCGACCAGAATGAGATCGATCTCGGTGTGCGGCACGCCCAGCGCCTCAATCGCATCCTTGACGGAAGGCGTGCCCGTGATCTCTCTCGTGATCGAGCGCTTGCGCTGCCCGGACGGGAGATAGTCGTTCAGCTCCTCGTAGAACCGGAACTCACACGTGGACTTGCGCACACGTTTCCTGGATCGCGCGCGTGGTGTCGAAATAGACCTGTTGGTAGTGCTCGTTGCGACAGAAGGGGCGCACCACCAGCATCGGTGCGACCGCCGCCCCGACCGCATTGAACGACACAATCTCCACGATCGGCGCCGGCGTGTCCAGCAGGTGCGGGATCTGACGCATGCGTTGCCGGAGCCGCATGCTGATCGCTTCCGTGTCCACGCCCGGCATCAACTGTACGGTGATATCGACGCGCCGAAACGGGGTCGCGCTGAAGTTCTGCACGTTCTCAGAAAAGAGCCGGTTGTTGCCGACGAAGGTCACGACGTTGTCCGCCGTCACGACGGACGTGACGAACAGACCGATCTCGCGAACGGTGCCAGTGATGCCCACGGCCGCGATCGTATCGCCGACCTTGAACGGTCGAAAGACCAGCAGGAATAAGCCGGCGGCGAAGTTGGAGAGCAGCCCCGACCACGCGGCGCCGATCGCCAGGCCAGCCGCCGCCAACAGAGCCGCGAACGAGGTCGTTTCGATGCCGAGAACGCCAAGAACGGCGATGAAGAGCAGGACCTGGAGCAGGATGCCCGCGCTCGCCTCGAGGTACGTGGCGAGCGTGTTATCGAACTGACGCAGCCGCATGAAGCGGTTAAGGGCGCCGCGGACGAGCTTGATCACCCAGCTGCCCACGAGCCACAGCGCGACGGCCCCCAGAAGTTTCCAGGCCGTCGGGATCAGATACACGCGCGCGAAGGCTTCGACTTGTGAAGTGAACTCTGCGTCCACGAGGACGAGATTAACGCATGGTCAGTGCCAACATCGCACAGCTTCATCCGAAGTGGGCACTACGTAATTCACCGGATCCCCCGAGAGTCGATCGCTATCGATACGCGGCTGCCTGGATGCCGTAGAGCTGCGAGTACTGCCCGCCCTTTTCCATGAGCGCCTCGTGCGACCCGATTTCGACGACGCGCGCGCCGTCGAGAACGACGATGAGATCCGCCATTCGCACGGTCGAGAAGCGGTGGGAGACTAGAATCGTGATCCGCCCGTCAGTACTGTCACCGCGCAGAGCCGCCGAATACCGCTCGAACAACGCATGTTCGGTTTCCGCGTCGAGCGCCGCGGTCGGCTCATCCAGCACCAGTACCAGCGGTTCATCGCGCATGAAGCCGCGCGCCAGCGCCAGCTTCTGCCATTGACCGAAGCTGACATCCACACCTTCGGGCCAGGCCGGACCCAGTTGCGTCTCGAGCCCGGCCGTCAACTTCACGATCACATCGTCGGCACCGGCGCGGTTCACCGCGGTCACGACGGCAGGCTGGTC
>JAICEG010000049.1 GCA_025924295.1 Vicinamibacteria bacterium | reverse complement strand
GGCGGCGTGCGCATCAACTTCATCGCGCGCGAGGGCGGCAACCAGTATCACGGGTCGATCTTCGGGAGCTTTGCCAACGATTCGTTCCAGGGCGGGAACATCGGCGACGATCTCCTCGCGCGCAACCCGGCACTGGTCAACGCCGGCGGCATCGACAAGAACTGGGACTTCAATCCCGGCGTCGGTGGTCCGATCAAGCAGGACAAACTCTGGTTCTTCGCGAGCGGGAGATATCAAGGCGCGTACCTCTTTGCCCCCGGCATGTTCTACAACCAGAACGCCAACAACCCCGCGCGCTGGGACTACGTCGCGGACACGAGCCGTCCCGCCTCGGTCGAAAAGGTGTGGAAGGACGGACAGCTGCGGCTGTCGTGGCAGGCGTCGGAGAAGAACAAGATCGGCTTCACCTACACGCAGCAGGACTTCTGCGCGTGCCACGACGCGATCACGGCGACGGTCGCGCCCGAGTCGGCCAACGACCGGCGCTTCCCCACGCAGCGTGTGTTGCTGGCCGACTGGACGTCACCGGTCACCAACAAGCTGCTCATCGAGGCGAGCGGCATCCACCGCGTCGAGCGCTGGGGCAACATGCACCTGCAGACCAAGGGCCTCGAGCTCGATCCGCAGATGATCGGCGTGGTCGAGCAGGGCGGAGCAATTCCGACGCTGCGCTATCGCGGCGCGACGGAGAGCACGGCCGGTGCAGGCGGCACCTACAACAACTCCTGGAACGACAACTTCCACTGGCGATTTCACACGTCGTACATCACCGGCTCGCACGCGTTCAAAGTGGGCGTGAATGATGCCGTCGGATATCACGACAACACGACGTACGTCCCAAACCCGCTGTCGTACCGTTTCAACAACGGCGTGCCGAACCAGATCACGCTGCGGGCGCTGCCGCACACGGTGAAGAGCCACGTCGATCACGACCTCGGCATCTTCGCGCAGGACAAGTGGACGATGGGCCGGCTCACCCTGTCGGGCGGCATCCGCTACGACTACCACGCCAACAGCTTCCCGGAGCAGACGCTCGGGCCGACGTATGCCACGCCGAACCGGAACTTCGTGTTCCCGGAGCAGGACAACCTGAGCTACCACGACATCACGCCGAAGAGCCAGGCGGTCGTCGATCTGTTTGGCAACGGCAAGACGGCGGTCAAGGTCAGCTTGAACAAGTACCTTGGCGGACTCGGTACCAACGGCGGTGAGACCGGCGTGTCGATCGGCCCGAACCCGATCAACGTGCTGAACACCGTTGCGCGCCGCGCGTGGGATGACACGAACAGAAACTACGTCGTTGACTGCGACCTCCTCAACTCTGCCGCGCAGGACAACCGTCCCCGCGGCGGCGACCTTTGCGGCGCGTTCAGCGATGCCACCTTCGGCAGGGCGACACCCAACACCAGGTACGACCCGGATCTCCTCACCGGCTGGGGAAAGCGATTCAACAACTGGGAGTTCTCGACCAGCGTGCAGCATGAGATTGTGCCGCGCGTCTCGATCGATGTCGGCTACTTCCGGCGGTGGTACGGGAACTTCGTCGTGACCGACAACCTCAATGTCGCAGCTGCGGAGTACGACACCTTCAGCATCGTCGCCCCCTCCGACTCGCGCCTGCCGGACGGCGGAGGCTATACGATTCCAGGATTCCTTGCGATCAGACAGTCGGCGTTTGGACGAGCGTCCGATAACTTTGTGACGCTTGCCGAGAACTATGGCAAACGGATCGAGCACTGGAATGGTGTCGACGTATCGGTGAATGCGCGGCTCGCCAACGGCCTCTTCCTGCAGGGAGGCACGAGCACCGGCCGGACGTCCACCGACAATTGCGACATCATCGACGATGTCCCCGAGTCGATTCTCGATGTCGCGGCCAATGCGCCGAACGTGGCGTACTGCCACGTCGACACGAACTGGCTGACGCAGATCAAGGGCGTTGCTGCCTACACCGTTCCTCGAATCGATCTCCAGGTGTCCGGCACGTACCAGCGACTCCCGGCCCCGGTGCCTGACCTGTCGGCAAACTTCGCGGCGACCAACGCCTACCTTGCGGCCAACTCCACGCTGGGTCGTCCGCTCGCGGGCGGAGCGCAGAACATCACGGTGAACCTCGTGGAACCCGGCAACGTGTTCGGCCCGGCGCTCAACCAACTCGATCTGCGCTTCGCGAAGATCATCAGGATGGGAGCCGCACGCGCAACGATCAACTTCGACATCTACAACGCGTTCAACGCCAACACGATCCTGACCTACAACAACGCGTACGCCATCGCGCCGACGGGAGCCGTCACCTGGCAGCAGCCCACGCAGATCCTGCAGGCGAGGTTCTTCAAGATCGGCGGGCAGTTCGACTTCTGATCTCGGGCACGACACGCACCGCGGGCCCACGCCCGCGGTGCGTCGGATTCCCTCTCTTATCGAGCCACCGCATTCGTTCAGCAACCGGAAAGCATTCATTCGCGCTGCACTCGTACTCCTTCAGGGCTGTTCGAACACAGACGGCAACTTGGGATGGAGGTTAGCGATGCGGAGAATCGTGAGAGCTCTGACAGCGTTCGCGCTGTTCGTGCTTCTACCCGTGGCGACGCATGCCCAGGCCACACTTTCGGGAATAGCACGCGATGCATCGGGCGCAGTTCTGCCGGGCGCCACCGTCGAAGCAGCAAGCCCGGTACTCATCGAGAAGGCTCGCACGGGAATCACCGACGGGACGGGCCGCTACACCATTCCCGATCTGCGTCCGGGCACCTATAGAGTGACCTTCACGCTGCCAGGGTTCAGAACCGTCGTCCGCGAGGGTGTAGAGCTGAGCGGAACGGCCGTGACCACGATCAACGCAGACCTGTCGCTCGGTGAGGTGCAGGAAACGATCACCGTGACTGGCGAGACGCCGCTCGTCAACGTGCAATCGACGACCCGGCAGGCGGTGATGGATCAGGAGATCGTCACCGCGATCCCGAGCTCTCGAACACCCTTCACCGTGGGCGTGCTGATCCCCGGAGTGAGCCGCGGTGGGTTCATGAGCCAGGACGTCGGCGGCTCGACCATTCAGGCCGTGGCGTCTCTCGAGGCCAACGGCGGCCGGACCGCCGATCAACGCATGATGGTGAACGGCGTGGCGCTCAGCTCGATGATCGCGGGCGGCTGGGGCGGCGGCGCCGTCCCGAACGCCACCGGCACACAGGAGTTCGCGATCGACGTGTCCGCCGTGGACGCGCAGGCCGCAACGGGAGGGGTGCGGGTCAACTTCATCCCGCGCACCGGCGGCAACAGGTTCAGCGGCACGATCTTCAGCAGCTTCGCAGTCGAGGGGTTCGCCAGCGACAACTACACCGGCTCCGACGTGCAGGCGCAGGGGTTGTCGACGCCGCCGACGATCAAGGCCAACGGCGACTTCAATCCCGGCTTCGGCGGGCCGATCAAGCGGGACAAGCTCTGGTTCTTCCTGTCGGGGCGCTATCTCTACGCGGAGAACTACGTCGCAGGGATGTTCTACAACCAGAATGTGAACGACCCGAACCGCTTCGACTATGTGAGCTCGGGTGAGCAGGCGTATCTCCATCAAGACCAGCAGATAGTCCAGCTGAATACCACATGGCAGGCGACCCCGAGGAACAGGTTCGGCGTCACGTTCGATCAGGAGAGCTTTTGCGGCTGTGCGGCTGTCGTCTCGGCGACGACATCGCCTGAGGCGGGTCAGGATTCGCGGTTTCCCCTGCAGCGCTTCATCACCGCCGATTGGACCTCCCCGATGAGTAACAGGCTGCTGCTCGAGGCGAGCGCCATCCATCGCGTCGAGCGGTGGGGCAGCATGCATCTGCAAACGGGCAAGGGAGGCAACCCCGACCACATCGAGCCGGGCATCACGTCGGTCACCGACAATCCGTCTGTCGCCACCGGCGGCATGCTGACGTACCGGTCGGCCGCGTCGTTCAACAACTCGTGGAACTGGAACATCCACTATCGGGCGGCAGTCTCGTACATCACGGGGTCTCACCAGTTCAAGTTCGGCTTCAACAACGCGTACGGCCATCACGAGGACACCGCATACACGGATCCCACCACGCCGTACAGTTTCTCCTTCGCCAACGGCGTGCCCACCCAGCTGACATATCGAATTACGCCTCGAACCATCGGCGTCAACGTGGACCGCGATCTGGGATTCTTTGCGCAGGACAGGTGGACGGTTTCACGGTGGACGCTCTCAGGCGGGATCCGTTTCGACCAGTTCAAGAACAGCTTTCCACCGCAGTCAATCGCTCCAACTGCGCTTGCGCCAAACCTGAACGTCAGCTACGACACGATTCAGAACTTGAACTGGAAGGATGTGACGCCGAAGCTGGGCGCGACCTACGACGTATTCGGGACCGGGCGTACCGCGCTGAAGGTGACACTGAACAAATACCTCGCGGGGCTCGGGACGACCGGTTCGTTGTCGAGTCCACCGAATCCCATCAACCGGCTGGTGACGCAGACCACTCGCCCATGGAACGACAGCTTCTATCCGGCGGGCGACTCGCGCCGTCAGAACTTCAGGCCGGATTGCGATCTGCTGAACTACCAGCCTAATGGCGAGTGCGGCCTCCTGCAGAACGCCGCCACGTTCGGGACGGTGACACCGGGAACGACTTACGATCCGGACATGCTCGTGGGTTGGGGAAAGCGTGACTTCAACTGGGAGTTCACGACGAGCGTGCAGCACGAGGTGGTCCCACGAGTATCGGTTGAAGTCCAGTATGCACGGCGGTGGTACGGGAACTTCCGCGTACAGGACGACCTGAATGTCGGACCAGGGGACTACGATCGGTTCACCCTCACGACGCCGGGCGATCCCCGCTTGCCGGATGGCGGCGGCTACCAGCTCACGGCATTCGATCTCAAGCCGACGGCGTCCACGACCCAGAACAACTTCGTCACGCTCGCCGACAACTTCGGCAGTCAGACCGAGCACTTCGACGGCGTGAACATCAGCGTCAATGCCCGGCTGCAGAACGGCTTGGTCGTACAGGGGGGCGCGGGCCTGGGGCGGGTCGTCACCAACGACTGCGAGATCGTGGAGAAACTGCCCGAGACACTGCACCAGTTCCTGGGTAACAATTCACGGAGCTTCGTCTTCACGGCGAGGCCGCTGGATCGCTGCGAGGAGAACCGCGGTTTGCGGAACCGGTTCCAGGGCTTCGCGGTCTATACCATCCCAAAGATCGACGTACAGGTCAGCGGAACGTTCCAGAACCTGCCCGGCGTCGGCGTCAACGCCAACGCCAACGTGGTTCCCGCGTCCACCGACCTGGGGCGCCCGTTCTCCAGCGGCCCATTCCGGAGCTTCAACATCGTGGAGTCCGGTGCCTTGTACGTGGAACGGTTGAACCAGCTTGACTTCCGCGTCTCCAAGATCTTCCGGTACGGCGCGACCCGCACGAGCGTCAACTTCGACCTGTACAACATGTTCAACGCCAACTCCGTGATCGCGGAGAACTCGACCTACACCGCGCCGCCGAGCACCACGTGGCGGACACCCACGACGATCCTGCTGCCTCGCCTCTTCAAGATCAGCGCGCAGCTCGACTTCTGAAGCACGAAGGGCACGAAGGACTCGAAGGCCACGAAGAAAAAAAAAGGCTCGCTCCCCAACGGGACGAGCCTTCTTCTCGTCAGGAATGATTACGAGCGCGCGCCAACGGCGACTGGCAGGAACTGATCCTGCGGATACAGGCGCCAGACGCATTCCAGGAAGTGCTTGACTACCGGTGAATCCTCGCCTTTGCGGTACACCACGCGAATCTCGGTGGTCGCGTCCCGGTCGCTGACCGGCCTGACCGCGACTCCGCTCGGCGGCTGCGGCTCGGTCATTGGAACGCCATAACCCAGATAGACGCCCTGCCCGGAGGCGACGAGCATCATGCCGGCATGGTTGAACGGACCAGCACCCGGGGTCGAGATCATCCGAGGCTCGACCTGCGCACGGGCGAAGAGGTCCAGAACCTGGTCGTAGAGGACCGGAGCAATCTGCCGGTCCCAGAGCAGCAGTGGCTCGGCAGCCAGGTCACGGATCGAGACAGACGCACGTGCAGCAAGCGGACTGGCGTCCGACATGATGGCCTGGATGCGCTCGTGCATGATGGGCACGGAGGTCTCGAAGTCCAGCGCATACGGCGGCCGGGCAAACGCAAGGTCGAGCGCGCCGTTCCGTAGCTGCTCGTCCGAGTCGTACCAGCAGTACGCGTCGGTGGCAGAGATGCTGACACCGGGATATCTCCGCGTGAACTCGATACGGATGCGATTGACGATGTCCCAGAGTCCCCAGCCGATGCCGATACGAATCTGGTCGGCCTCGCCACGAGAGATCTGGCTCGCTGCCAGCGTGAACTCCGACGCGGCTGCATCCACCGCTCTGGCTTTGTCGAGCAGCCGTCGTCCAGCATCGGTGAGGCTGACGCCGTGCCGATGACGTACGAACAGCGCGACCCCCAGCTCTTCCTCCAGCTGATGGATGTGACGGCTGAGTGGCGGCTGAGATATGTGCAGACGCTCCGCCGCCCTGGTGACACTCAGGGTCTCAGCAACGGCGATGAATGCCTTCACCCGTCTGAGGTCCATGCGGCGAAAATGCTATATCAAATCGGTATGTCTGAGCAGCGAAAGATGTATTGGACAGCGTGAGCCGCGGTAGGCGAGCGTATCGCCTGGAGCCTTGACAAGCCTCGATCGCACGGGCACTATCAGCTCACTTTTATCCCGTCACCCACAGTTCGAGGGAACGTTCTCCCTTGCTGCGTATGAACTCGCCCTCCCATACATGTACGCGGCCGCACTGATTTCGATCACCGACCCGCTCGACACACAAGGACCCTACGGGAGGTTTTGATGCGTGGAATCGTGAGAGCTCTGGTGGCGTTCGTGGTTTTCGTGCTGGCGCCGGGCGTCGTGTACGGCCAGGCCACACTGGCGGGGATCGCCAGGGATACTTCTGGCGCTGTGCTGCCGGGCGTCACCGTCGAAGCCGCAAGCCCAGTACTGATCGAGAAAGTGCGAACAGCGCTCACTGACGACACGGGCCGTTACACCATCCCGGACCTCCGGCCAGGCGACTACACCGTGACGTTCACGCTTCCAGGGTTTCGGACAATCGTGCGCGGGGGCGTGGCCGTGAGCGGCACCGCGGTCGTGACCATCAACGCCGACATGTCGGTTGGTGGCGTGGAAGAGACGATCACCGTATCGGGTGACACGCCTGTCGTCGACCTGCAGTCCACGACGCGACAGGCCGTGATGGACCAGGAGATCGTCTCGGCGATTCCAAGCTCGCGAACACCTTTTACCGTTGGCGTGCTGATCCCAGGCGTGCGTAAGGGCGCGTTCACCGGCCAGGACGTTGGTGGATCAGTCGTGCAGGAGGTGGCCTCTCTCGAGGCAAACGGCGGACGGACATCCGATCAGCGCATGATGGTCAACGGCGTCGCGCTCAGCTCAGGGATCGCCGGCGGATGGGGCGGCGGCGCAGTCCCGAATGCAACCGGAACCGCGGAGTTCGCCATCGACGTCTCGGGCGTGGACGCGCAGGCTGCGACCGGCGGCGTACGAATCAATTTCATCCCGCGCGACGGGGGCAATCGCTTCAGCGGCACCGTCGCCGCCAACTACGCGACCGGGAGCTGGGCCAGCGACAACTTCACTGGCAGCGACGTGCAAGAGCGTGGGCTGGCCGTTCCCGGCACCATCAAGGCGAACGGCGACTTCAATCCTGGTTTTGGGGGGCCGATCAGGCGCGACAAGCTCTGGTTCTTCCTGTCCGGGAGATCGCTGTTCGCAGACAACTACGTCGCGAGCACGTTCTTCAACCTGAACGCAAACAAGCTGGACCGCTTCGATTACCTGCCTTCGACGGATCAGGCCATCCTCCATCAGGAGCAGACGATCTACCAGGCTCGCCTGACCTGGCAGGCGACACCCAAGCACAAATTCGGCGTGACGTTCGACCAGGAGAACTTCTGCGCCTGCACCACCGCCGTCGGCCCGCAGCCTGGAGGCGCGGTGAACTCTCCTGAAGCCGGTAACGACCGCCGATTCCCCCTGCAGCGCTTCGTGACCGTGGACTGGAGCACTCCGGTCAGTAACCGGCTGCTCATCGAAGCCAGCGGCATCCACCGCGTCGAGCGCTGGGGCGGCATGGAGCCGCAGGTGGGCAAGCTGGGCAACCTCGATCACCTCGAGCCCGGCATGATCGCGGTCAACGACAGCCTCAACCCGGTGACCGGCACAGCGCTGAACTATCGTGCGGCAACGACCTACAACAACTCGTGGAACTGGAACATCCACTACCGGGCAGCCGTGTCGTATATCACCGGCTCGCACACGTTCAAGGTCGGCTTCAACAACGCGTTCCTGCATCACGAGAACACGACCTACAGCGAACCGGCGACGCCATACAGTTACAGCTTCACCTCGATGGTGCCGACGGCAATCACCTACCGCATCGTGCCCCGAACGGTGGAGGTCAACGTCAATCGTGACATGGGGTTCTTCGTGCAGGACAAGTGGACGACGGGCCGGTGGACGTTGGCCGGCGCCATTCGATGGGACTCGTTCAAGAACAGCTTCCCGCCCCAGGCGATATCGGGCACGTTTTTCGGACGCAACCTGAACGTCTCCTACCCCGAGATCGAAAACCTGAGTTGGAACGACATCACACCGCGAATGGGAGCGACCTACGACGTCTTTGGCAACGGGAAGACGGCGGTGAAGGTGACCCTCAACAAGTACCTCGAGGGCCTGGGCACGACCGGGTTCGGCCCCGCGCAGGTGTCGGATGCGCCCAACCCCATCCTGCGAGTGGCGAACCAGACCACGCAGCGCACATGGGCGGACGCCAATCGCAACTTCATTCCCGATTGCGATCTCAACAACTTCGCGCTCAATGGTGAGTGCGGTGTCGTCGACAACCAGAACTTCGGCACCGACATCCCGGGCACCAGCTACGATCCGGATCTGATGCAAGGATGGGGAAAGCGATCTTTCAACTGGGAGTTCACGACCAGCGTCCAGCAGGAGATCATTCCTCGAATGTCGGTCGAGGTGCAGTACGCCCGACGTTGGTACGGCAACATCCGCGTCATGGACGACCTCGCGGCGACGCCCGCCAGCTACTCGCCGGTCACGATTTCGGCGCCCGCCGACTCGCGATTGCCGAACGGTGGCGGATACACGCTGACCGGGATGAGCCTGAGCCCAACTGCCGCGCCACCGAGCTACTTCGTGACCCTGTCGAACAACTACGGCAAGCAGACCGAGCACTTCGACGGTGTGAACATCTCGGTCAATGCCCGGTTGCAGAACGGATTGATGCTGCAGGGAGGCCTCGGCACGGGCCGGCAGGTCCTCAACGATTGCGAGGTCGTGGACGACCTGCCCGAAATGCTCCACACGTTCTTCGGAGACCCGACACGCTTCTTCTTCTTCGCGGCGAGACCGGGCGAGTTCTGCGAGCAGAACCGCGGATTCCGCACATCAATCCAGGGCCTGGCTGCCTACACGATTCCGAAGATCGATGTGCAGGTCAGCGGAACGTTCCAGAACCTGCCCGGGGCGTTCGTCGAGTCGAACGCGAACTACGGCGTCATTCCTGGCGTCGCTGGTCCCGGGCCGTTCATCCCCTTCAAGACGTTCCAGATCGTCGAGCCAGGCGAGCTCTTCGTCGAGCGATTGAACCAGCTCGACTTCCGCGTGGCAAAGCTGTTCCGCCTGGGAGGCACGCGCACGAACCTCAACTTCGACTTTTATAACGTACTGAACGCCAACTCGGTCATTGGCGAGAACTTCACCTACGGTCCGACGTGGCGGCAACCGACGTCGATCCTGACTCCGCGACTGTTCAAGATCGGCGTGCAGTTCGACTTCTGAAACACGAAAGGCGCGTCGGCTTCTTGACAACTTCGGAATCCGGCGCGCACTATCGTCACGTTTTGGTCCGGCACGTGATCGGCTCCTCGAATTCATCCCGTCTCGCGTAGGCCCTCGTCGGTTCCTCGGTTTCTTATCGGCGTCCCTGCAGTCATCGCTGGCTCCAGGCGTTCGACGCGTTCGGCAGGAATGGTGGCCCTGGTTGACGACCAGCCATTTAAGGGAGGGACGCATGCGTGGATGGAAGTCGGTTCTCGTTGCACTCGCCGCGATCCTCGTTCCAACTACAGCGCTTGCACAGGCGAGTCTCTCGGGTCTCGTCAGAGATTCCTCGGGCGCGGTGCTTCCCGGGGTGTCGGTAGAGGCATCGAGTCCGGTGCTCATCGAGAAGGTTCGTACCGCGGTGACCGACGACACCGGCCGCTATCAGATCATCGATCTGCGGCCGGGCACCTATCAGGTCACCTTCACGCTGGCCGGCTTCACGACGGCCCGGCGCGAGAACGTGCAGTTGACCGGAAGTGCCGTCACGAGTGCCGATGCCGAACTGCGCATTGGCGCCGTGGAGGAGACGATCACCGTCACGGGTGCGACACCGACGGTCGACCTGCAGAGCACCACGCGCCAGACCTCGATGACCGCCGAGATTGTCACGGCCATTCCGACCTCGAGGAATGGCTTTGCGGTAGGTGTGCTGATTCCCGGCGTCAGTCTTGGCACCGGCGGCAACTCGAGCCAGGACGTCGGCGGCTCACTCGGCCCGTCGACGTTCTCGCTCGTCGCGCATGGCGGCCGCCTCGAGGACCAGCGCATGGCTGTCAACGGTGTGGCACTCAGCACGATGATCGGCGGCGGCTGGGGAGGAGGGTCGGTTCCAAACGCCACCGGCACGCAGGAGTTCGCCATCGACACCGCCGCGGTTGACGCGACGTTCGCGACCGGCGGCGTGCGCATGAACTTCATTCCCAAAGATGGCGGCAACCGCTACAGCGGAACCATCTTCGGTGCGCTCGCAACCGAGGACTTCGCAAGCACCAACCTCGACGCCGACTTGCAGGCACGCGGGCTGCCGTCGGTGGGCAATATCAAGAAGAACGCCGATTTCAACCCGGGGTTCGGGGGACCGATCGCCCGCGACAAGCTCTGGTTCTACTTATCGGGTCGTTACCAGATGGCGGACCTGTACGAACCAGGGTTCTACAACAACAACGCGAACGACCCCACGAAATGGACGGTGGAAGAAGACCCGACTCGCCGCATCATCGCGCCGCGGCGCTTCCAGGTCTACATGGGCCGCTTCACCTGGCAGGCGAGCCTCAGGAACAAGCTCGGGATCACCTACGAGCAGGAGAGTCTCTGCTTCTGCCCGGATGACGTCGGGCCCGAGGCAGCGCCGGACCCGTTCACATATCCGGAGGCGGGCAACGATCGGCGCTTCCCCCTGCAGCGCTTCATCCAGGTCGACTGGAACTCACCCGTGAGCAACCGGTTGCTGATCGAGGCGAGCGCCATTCATCGCGTCGAGCGATGGGGCGACATGCAGATTCAAACTGGTGACGATGGCGGCCTGACGAGCATCGATCCGCGCATGATCTCGGTCATTGAATCGAGCACCAACACGATGTACCGCCTGAACAACGAGCTCAACAACTCCTGGAACAAGAACCTGCACTACCGCGGCGCGTTGTCGTACATCACGGGCTCGCATGTCTTCAAGGTCGGCTTCAACAACGCCTGGGGATATCACGACAACGCGACCTACTCGCCCGAGAGCATCATTCCCGGCTACGGGCCGGCCCAGGGTGTCCAGTACCAGTTCACCAACGGCGCCCCGAGCGCTATCGTCCTGCGCAGCCACCCGCGAACCGCGAAGGTCGAAGTGGACAACGACCTGGGGCTCTTCGTGCAGGACAAGTGGACGACCGGACGGTGGACGCTGGCCGGAGGACTTCGCTACGACCTCTATCAGAACAGCTTTCCCGAGCAGTCCTTCGGCGGCGTGACGTTCCCAAGGGAATCGAACCTGTCGTGGCACGACATCACGCCGAAACTGGGTGCGACGTATGACGTCATGGGTAACGGGAGGACGGCCCTCAAGGTCACGCTCAACAAGTACCTCATCGGCCTCGGCACGCTGGGCCTTTTCGACAACGCGATCACGTCCGGGCCCAGCCCGGTGAACCGCCTGAGGACGACGACGAACCGGACGTGGACCGACGCCGACAGGGACTTCGTACCCGACTGCGCCATCTACGCCGTCGGCGCGAATGGTGAGTGCGGCCCGCTCGCCGATCCGCTCTTCAACACGATCCAGGGCGCCAATGAGTACGACCCGGACCTCCTGACAGGGTGGAACAAGCGGAACTACAACTGGGAGTTCTCCGCCGGCGTGCAACACGAGCTCGCTCCACGCATTGGCATCGACGTGTCGTACTTCCGGCGCTGGTACGGCAACTTCCCGGTGTGGGACGACCGCTCGGCCGGGCCGGGGGACTACGACCTGGCTCACATCACGGTGCCCGTCGATCGCAACCTGCCGAACGGCGGCGGCTACACGGTGTCGGTGTACGACCTCAAGAGCAACCGTCCGCTCTCGAACCTCAACTACCTTGCTGCGGACGGCGTGAAGTCCGAATCGTGGCAGGGCATCGACGTCACCGGCAACGTGCGGCTGCAGAACGGCCTGGTGCTCCAGGGAGGCATGAGCGGTGGATATCGGGTTCGCGATGACTGCGAGCTGGCGCAGACGAACCCCGAGATCCTGCACGAGTTCATCTGGACCGGCCCAACGCGAGGGTTCTTCTTTGCCGCGAGGCCGCTCGAGCTGTGCCGGCGCGAAGATCCGTGGCAGACGCAGCTCAAAGCGCTCGGCTCGTACGTCGTCCCTCGTATCGACGTGCAGGTCAGCGGCACGTTCCAGAGCCTGCCGGGTCCGATCGTCGAAGCGAACTACAACTCGTTCTCGTCAGGCGATCTCGGCCGGCCCTGGTCGATCGGGCCGTTCCGGACGATTCAAATCGTTCCCAACGGAGACATCACCGGGGATCGGCTCAACCAGTTCGACTTCCGCGTGGCAAAGATCTTCAGGTTCGCCAGCACTCGCACGCTGGTGAACTTCGATGTCTTCAACGTGTTCAACGCGAACCCGGTCATCCTGGAGAACCCGGCGTACGGCGCGTGGACTCCGGCCGGGCGGGCGGCAAGCGGCGTCCTGCAGGCGCGGTTCTTCAAGATCGGCGCGCAGTTCGATTTCTGAAACACGAAGCTCACGAAGAGTTCAAAGAACACGAAGAAGGCGGGTCCTAAGAACAGGACCCGCCCTACGCAGCGTAGGCCGGGTCTTGTTCCACAAGACCCGGCGTGTTCTAGCGACGGCACGATGCGGTCTCGTATTTCGGCACCTCACTTTTGAGCCGTGCCGTTTCCGCGGCGTCGTTCGTCTTCTCCGCTCCAGCGATCGCGCGCTTCATCCAGGCCAAGGCTTCGTCGCACCGCGAGAGCTCCGCCAGCGCGAGTGCGACGGTCTCGCCATGCACCGGCGTTGGCTCTGCGGCATAGACGCCCTCTGCAACCGCCAGCGCACGAGCCCCGTCGCGAAGCGAGCGATCGGGAGAAGACGCCAGCAGTCGCGCGAGCGTCGTCGCTGTCGTCGTGCGCTCGGGGAATCGTCGATGGTCTTCATCGAGCACGGCAACTGCTTCGGCAAATCTGCTCTGTTCGGCGAGGAGGATCGCGAGGCTCACGACTGTCTCTTCGTCATCGCGATTGATGGACCTCGACTTGCTGAGCACGCCGATGGCATCATCCACCCGGCGGAGCCGGAGGAGCGCGCGCAGCAGCTCGCGGGCCGCGTCGGGATCGTCTGGCGCCAGCTCGAAGGCTTTCGAAAGAAGCGCGACCGCCTCGACTGTGTTCCCGAGTTGCATGTGCGTCAGGCCGAGGTTGACTCGCGCCGTGACACTTCCGGGCGCTGATTTGATCGCCTGTGCGAACGCCGCTGCAGCTTCTTTGTACTGACCGGTCTCATAGGCGCGCCGGCCCCGGGCCACGAGACCGCGCTCGCCGCGCACGAGCGACTGAAGGCCGTCCGCGATCGGATCGCCGACGTTGATGCCGCCGTTGCCACGCTGCTTCAGGTGGGACCGGGCTTCGTCGAGCCGGCCAAGCCCGCGATACGCCATCGCCAGCGAGTAGTGAATCGACGAGGCCTGAGGTGCGCGCTCGAGCACGGCGCGAAAGTGTCCGACGGCTTCTTCGTAACGCCGCTCGCGCAATGCAATCTCCCCGAGACCATTGCGCGCCAGCGTGGGAAAGATCGTCGCGACGCTGTCGAACAGCTCGCGCGCCTCGCGCAATCGATTCAGCCCGAGGTACACCTGCGCGAGACGCACCGTCGCGGCGCGATCCTCTGGTTGCAAGCGGATCGCCTGCTCGAATCGGCTCGCCGCATCTTCGAGCCGCCCGGTCTGCTGGTACAGATAGCCGAGCAGATGGACCCATGTGACGTCACCGGGTGCCAGGCGAGTGGCGTTGAGATACGACATCTCCGCCGAGTCGAAGAACTCGTACGCGTGAAACAGGCGGCCCAGGTCCCCGTAACCACTCGCAAGCTTCCCGCCCGAGACACGGCCGGCCGCGCTCAACGCCTCGAAGGCTCGTCGCTGCTCCCGAATCTGATCGGACACCGCCGCTTCCAGCCCGTCGAGGCGAGGCAGCGGAACAGAGTGAAGGCCCTCGCGGGCCGGCGGAATCTCCGACGATTCCGACTGCGCGTGCGCGCCATGGCATGCGATGAGACCGATCACAATCGCCGCGGCGAGGCGGATCATCGGCTTGCGCGCGGCTCCTTACCCGATTCCAGCGTCCAGTAGCGATCGACCGCCAGGTTGCGGAACTCCTCGACCTGACCGCCTGCCCATTGCACGCGGACCGTCTGCGCCGCGCTGTCATTTCCAAGTCCGAACAACACACGCGGATCGTTGGCCACGCAGTAGCTGCCGTCCGTCCGTACGCTCCGTGCCACGCCGCGCTGACCGACGATGGAAACGCGTGCCTGTACCGCATCGCGCCTGTAACGGCTGTCGATCGCCCGAACACCAAGCCAATGCCGCCGATGGCCGACGTCGTTCAACAGGACACGAGCCGGACCGCTGTTGTTGAACATGACGACGTCGGTATCACCGTCGTTGTCGAGATCGCCCGTGGCAGCGCCGCGCGCAACGTGCAACTGCGCGAACGCGGAGCCTGCGACGCTCGAGACGTCCTCGAATCGGCGCCCGCGATCGTTGCGAAACAACTGGCTGCGTTGCTTCAGAGGATAAGGGTCGCCCTTCTGGACCTGCTGACTCAGGTGACGGACTGCGCCGTTGACCACCACCACGTCGAGCCAGCCATCGTTGTCGTAGTCGATGAATCTCGTGCCGAACCCGGTGAAACCGAGCTTGAACAGCCCGAACTCGGTGGTGCGGTCCTCGAACAACCCGTCGCCCACATTCACGTAGAGCGTGTTCCCCTCGTTATCCAGGTTGGTGACGAAGAGATCCTCGTCGCCGTCGCGATCGACGTCTCCGGCATCGATTCCCATGCTTCCCTGCGGCTGGCCCATTCGATTCACCGCGACACCGGTCAGCAGAGCCTCGTCCCTGAACACGCCGGAGCCGCGCTCGTTGATCCACAGTTGGTTCGCGTCGCCATCGTTGGCGACATAGAGATCGGTGAAACCGTCGCCGTTGAAGTCGGAGGCGAGTACTCCAAGACCCCGGCCGGACGGCACACCAACGCCGGATCTCTGCGTGACATCGGAAAAGGTTCCATCGCGGTTGTTGTGAAAGAGCTTGTCGGGCGTCGGGGCGTAGACCGCCGGGTTGCAGTAGTCGCGCGCGGAGCCTGCCGAGAAGCATCCTCGCTTCATCGAGGGACTGAAGTTGACATAGTTGGCCACGAACAGATCGAGCCAGCCGTCTCTGTCGTAATCGAAGAAGGTCGCGCTCGTACTCCACCGCGGATCGTCCGTGCCTGACTTCGCAGTGATGTCAGTGAACGTTCCGTTACCGTTGTTGCGGAACAACTGGTTCGAGCCGAGGTTGGTCACGTACAGATCGACCCATCCGTCGTTGTCGATGTCCCCGGTCGCCGCACCCATGCCGTAGCCGGCGGCGGTGATGCCGCCGCGCTCGGTCACGTCGGTGAACCGGACGGGCACGCGGCCGTCCGGCGATCGATCGTTGCGATACAGGCGGTGGTGGACCCGTGGTCGAACGTCGGCGGCAGAGCCGCGACCACCGAGCGGCCCGCTCTGGATGGCAAAGAGATCGAGATCGCCGTCGTTGTCGAAGTCGAACAGCGCGCCGCCGGCACCGATGACCTCCGGCAACAGCAACTCCCCGGCCGCTCCATTGGCGTGCGTGAAGTCGAGACCGGTCTGCGCCGTCACATCCACGAACGCTGCCGTCGACTGCCCGCTCAACGAGCCGGGCCAGACCGCGAACAGGATCAACGCCAGCAGCGATGTCGCAATCCGGTAACCAAGGGACACGACCGCAAATTTTACTATCCGCCACTCATGGGACGGTGGACGGGATCGTCGTTCGTCCAGGGGATGCGGCATGGCTGCCTGTTCTCGTACAGGCGCAGGTTCACGGTGAGCTTGCGAACCAGGTCGTCCCGCTTGCTCTCGCTCGCGGCCCTGATCGCGTCCCGCTGCCACTGGACCGCTTCGTCGAACCGGCCCTGCTCGGCAAACGCCATCGCCATCGTCTCGGCCATGGCGAGCGTCTGCTGAGTCTTCATCAGCTCGTTCATGATCGACAATGCGCGGGCGCCGTCGCGCACGCGGTCGTCCGGCGCAGCCGCGAGCAGGCGCGCCTGTGCATGCGCAAAGCCGGGCTGATCGGGAAACGTCTTCATCGCACTCTCGAGGCGCGAGCGGGCTTCCTGGTAACGACCGAGCCGCACCAGCGCCATGGCGTAGCCAAAGCTCGCCTGAGAGACGGTTGCATCGAGCCGCAGGACCTCCGAGTACTGCGTGAGTGCCTCCTGCACGCGTCCAGTACGACGCAGCGCGTTGGCAAGGGCGAAACGCGGTTCCGTGTACGCGGGATCGCTCGCGACGGCAGCCTCGAACGCCTTGATGGCTTCACCGTCCTGCCTACGCGTTTCCATCAGGACGCCGATTGCGAAATGCGCACGCGCCATCGTGGGC
>JAICEG010000048.1 GCA_025924295.1 Vicinamibacteria bacterium | reverse complement strand
GCGTCATCTCGCGCGTCCACCATGAGCCCGTGCCATCCCATTTCGCTCGCCAGGAAACCGGAGTTGCCCCCGTTCATGCCGCACCCGAGCTCGACGAAGCGGCAGTTGGTCATCCCGATCCGCTTGAACAGCGCCAGCACGAGCCCGTCTTCATCGTTCTGCGAGGAAAAACTGAACCGTTCCGCCTGCAGGTCGTAGGGCGGTTCCAGCTTGACGTCGGCGAGGTACATCTTGCGGACGAGCGACGGGACCAGGTCGACGTTCTGCTTCATATCCCGGAGCGCGCGCTCAATCCGTTCCAGCCGCTCCGAGAGATCGCGGATGGCAGCCATGGCGTTCTGGTCGCCCGACGGCGCCACCTTGCGTCTCTTCCCGAACGGATTCATGAAATAGCGATTCTACACGGACTGAGACCAATGGCTGTGGTTGACAGCTCGTCTGCACGCGCGTATAGCTGTCGCCGCACAGGCGTTCGTCTTTGTCGTCGCGTGCGTTTGATCACGAAGATAATTCACTGACATTTCAACCGCAGGAGTGAAGCCATGGCTGTCGACAAGGTTCGCGATCGCGAGTGGTTCGATCTTTCCCCCGTGGCTGCTGGAGCGAAACTTGTCGAGAAGCGCGCGGAGCTCCGCGAGAAGAACCTGCATGACACTGAAGAGCCGCCGCTTGCCAAAGCGGACGGCCCGCCGCCGGCCGAGGTGCTGACCGCGCGCACTGTCGACGGGTCATGGAACGATCTGTCGTGCCCGTTCATGGGCAAGGCGGGAACGCGGTTCGGGCGGAACACGCCGATTCCCCAGACGTTCCCCGACACCGCCAATCTCATGAACCCGAGTCCGCGAACGGTCAGCCTCGAGCTGTTCACACGGACGACGTTCCAGCCGGTGCCGTTTCTCAACGTGCTCGCTGCCGCATGGATCCAGTTCATGGTGCACGACTGGTTCGTTCACAAGAAGGGTTCGTGGGACGACGCCCATGAGGTGCCAGTGCCGGCAGGTGACAACTGGCACGAACGGCCGATGCGTGTGCCGATCACACCCGCCGACCCACCGAAGCAGGCGGGATCGGCGCGCCCGCCAGCTTACGCGAACGAGAACTCGCACTGGTGGGATGGGTCCCAGGTGTATGGGGAAACGGCAGCGAAGCAGGCAAACATCCGGACCGGGCAGGACGGCAAGGTCAAGGTATCCGACGACGGCCGGCTGCCGGTCGATCCGATTACCGGTCTCGAGCACACGGGTTTCACTGACAACGGGTGGGTGGGGCTGAGCCTCCTCCATCTGCTCTTCGCGCGCGAGCACAACGCCGTGTGCGATATGTTCAAGAAGAAATATTCGAGTTGGAGCGACGAGAAGCTGTTTCAGCAGGCACGCCTGGTCGTGTCGGCACTCCTCGCCAAGATCCACACCGTCGACTGGTCCTGTGCGATCCTGCCGAATCCTGTGACCACAGCCGGACTTCGCGTCAACTGGCGCGGGCTGCTCGGCGACACCCAAAAGGTGTTCGGCAATCTCCAGTCGAACGATCTGCTCGCCGGCATCCCCGGCTCGCCGACCGATCATCACGCCGCGCCCTATGCATTGACCGAGGAGTTTGCGTCGGTCTACCGCATGCACCCGCTGATGCCGGACGACTATGTCCTGCGTTCGTCGACCAACGGCGCCGAGCTCGGGCGCTACGAGCTTCCAGACATGTCAGGCCCGCGCGGACGTCAGATCCTGAAGCGGTTCGAGTTGACTGACCTCTTCTACTCGCTCGGCATTGCCAATCCCGGCGCCATCCGGCTGCACAACTACCCGAGGCACCTGCAAATGTTCGTCAAGGACTCGGGAGAGCGCTTCGACCTCGCGACCGTCGACATCCTGCGCGACCGCGAGCGTGGCGTGCCTCGCTACAACGCGTTCCGTCGCATGGTTCACAAGCCGGCGTATGAAACGTTCGAGGAGATGACGGACAACCCGCAATGGGCGCAGGAGATGAAGAGTGTCTACAACAACGACATCGAGAAGGTCGATCTGATGGTCGGCCTGATGTGCGAGCCGCTGCCCGAAGGGATGGGATTCAGCGACACGGCCTTCAGGATCTTCCTGCTCATGGCCTCGCGTCGTCTCAAGAGCGACCGCTTCCTCTCCAAGGACTATCGCCCCGAGGTCTATACGAAGGAAGGCATCGACTGGGTCGAAGAGACCTCCATGATCGACATCATCAAGCGGCACTTTCCGAGCCTGGCACCCGCCCTCAAAGACAAAGAGAGCGCGTTCCATCCCTGGAACCAGGTCGAGACGTAGCGGTTGTCGTGCGGCACCCGTGGCGCTTCATCGGCGCCATGGGTGCGCGCTCCTGTTCATTCCCCCAGAGCGGCAACGAGGATCGCCATCATCCCGAAGAGCGCGCAGACTCCTGTTGCCACGCCGATGGCAACCGCCTTGCCCGTGCCAATGCCCTTGCCCTTCCGCTCCATGCGGACGATGTCGTTGTACGACACAGCCTGAACCGGGACTGGCACACGGGTCCTGGGCTGGAGCAGCACGGCATCGTCGCGAACGCCGATGAGCGTCGCTCGAACGCGTCGTCCGTCGATGAGCCGGATGTTGAGCTCGGTCCCGACCTCGATGCGTTCGGCCATTTGCCGCCAGGTGTCGGCTGGCACCTGCGCGTTGCTCCCCGCTGCCGTCATTACGATGAGAGCCATTACCGTGATCGCCCGAATTGTCGTTCGCATCTCGCCGCTGTCCTTTCTCGTGGCCTCAGTGCTTCGCGCGCGTCCGAGTCACAGCGCGCCCTAGAAGTCGAATCCGATTCCGTTGCGCCATGCCATCGTCGCCAGCCCGTCGGAAGACCATGAGGTGCGCAGGTCGGTGCGGATGAACGCGCGCTCCGACACGTAGACTTTGAACCCTGCGCCAACGAACGGGTGACCGACGAACCGCGTTTTTGTGTCCGTCTGTGGCGGTGAGATCGTCGGCGGCGCCCGCGGATCTCGAGGGATGGCAATCGATGTTGTCCTCCTGATGTGCTCACGCTCTCGCGTGACCTCGATGCCTGCGCCGACAAATGGGTGAAACCACGTGTTCTCGAAGAACTGGGCGTTGAGCGCCGCGGCGACGGTCGTCAGTCGAAATTCGTGCTCGCTCGTGACGAATGTCGGAAAGCCCGGAAAGGGAGGCACGGGCTCGACCGAGTAGGTCTGACCCTGCGTAGAGGTTGAGACGTCGAGTTCAGCCTTGAGATGGGGCGTCCAGTGGTACCCGACAGTGGCGCCACCGGCTGCAACTTCGTACCAGCGATCGAACGATTGTTGCTGGTGCCTTCCCAGCCAGGTCAGGTGTCCGTAGGTGTCCCACCGCGAGGCATCTGTTGGCGTCACGCTCAGTGTGGGTGTTGGTGGAGCGTTTTGCGCTGTGGCGGTCGACGCCGTCAACCAGGCCGCCATGGTCAAGGCGGTGCAAGCTCGACCCATCGATTCCTCCCTGCCAGACAAGGTGCAGGGAGATGGCGAAACGGCTCACGAGCCCGGCTATCATCCCGACATGAACGCGCAGGAGAGGCGCGCAGGCATCCCGCTCTGGCTGTTATCAATCGTCGCGGTGGCGTTCATTCTGCTGGCGCTGTGGGCGGGCCAGCGGCAGCTGATGTACTTCCCGTTCGGTGACACTCCTGCATTGGATGCGCTCGGTCTCGAACACGTCGAAGCGGTAACCTTCGACACCGCCGATGGCTTGCGTCTTGGCGGATGGTTCTTTCCGGCCATCGATGAAGCTCCGAAGGCTACGGTTCTCGTGTTCAACGGCAACGCCGGCAACCGGTCGTATCGCGTTCCACTCGCCACCGGCCTCCGTGATGAGGGCTTCCAGGTCCTGCTGTTCGACTATCGGGGCTTCGGCGGAAATCCGGGAACGCCGACCGAGCGTGGACTGGCCCTCGACGCGCGTGCCGCGCGCGACTACCTGGTTCGGCGCAGCGATGTGGACGGCTCGCGTCTGATCTATTTCGGCGAGTCGCTGGGTACCGCGGTGGCCACCGAGCTAGCCGCGGAACACCATCCCGCCGCGTTGATCCTTCGCTCACCGTTCACGTCGATGGCTGACGTCGGTCAATATCACTATTGGTGGCTGCCGGTGCGGTTGCTGATTCGGGATCGATACCCCACGCTCGATCGGATCGGTCAGGTGCGATCGCCGCTGCTCGTCATCGTGGGTGAGCGCGATAGCATCGTGCCCGCGGAGTTCAGCCACCGCCTCTACGACGCAGCAGCAACGCCGAAGACCATCCTGTCCATGCCTGACGCCGATCACAATGACTACGACTTGCTCGCCGGCGAAGAGATGATCGAAGGCATCGTGAAGTTTCTTCGCCGCTGACGGAACCTCGTGCCAGGGCCAGCCGTAGTAGCAACAGATCATGCCGCTCGACAACCTGAAGATGGACGTCCGCTACGCCCTGCGCGGGATTCGGCGCGCCCCGCTCTTTTCGGCCAGCGTGGCCGCGACCATCGGCCTGGGCCTGGGCGTGCTGTGCTCCGCTTTCACCATCCTGAACGCCTATGTCCTGAGGACGATCAATCTGCCCGATCCAGAGGCCCTGTATTTCCTGGACTGGGATACGGCCACGGCACGAAACCATGGCTTCCGGCTGTCTGACTTCGAGGCCGCCACCCGCGAATCACCCTTTGCGCTCACGGCAGGGCAGAGCGCGCTCGTGATGAAGGATGGCGCTCCGCTGCCGGGCATGCTGGTGACCGGCAACTACTTCAATGTCCTCGGCAATCAACCCATCCTCGGACGCCTGCTGACACCTGCTGATGCGCCGGCGCCAGGCGGGAACGCTGTTGCCGTTCTGTCGGAGTATGTCTGGCGGGCGCGCTTCGGTGCCGATCCAGCCATCGTCGGAAAACAGGTCGAGCTGGGCCGTCAGTGGTTCGAGGTCGTGGGAGTGATCCGTCAGAGCATGATGCTGCCCAGTCAGTCGACGGTCGGCTTTTATGTGCCGCTGACGATGGCGAGAGCATTCGAGGTGACCGATCCGTGGGCCGATCCAGAGGCGTCGCCGCTGATCTTCATCGGCCGCCTGCGCGCGGACACGACGAGGGAGCAGGCGACAGCGTGGTTCAACGTGTGGCTTCGACAGCGATATCCGTCTGGATCGGACTCTGAACCCACAACCGTTCGCCTGGGGTCGCTCGCGCGCATCTTTCCACTCACCGGCGGTACGTTGACGATGTTCGCGGTGATCGTGACGGCATTCGGCATGGTGCTGCTCGTCGCGTGCGCGAACGTGGCCAACCTGATGCTGGCACGCGGCTTCAGCCGTCAACGCGAGATCGCGGTGCGATTGTCGCTCGGCGCCAGCCGGCAGCGCGTGGTACGGCAGCTCGTGATCGAAAGCCTCGTGCTGGCAGTGCCCGCGGCGGCCGTCGGGCTCGGGCTCACATTCGTGACCGCGCGTGCGTTTCCCGCGTTGATCGTGGCCACGTTCCCTAGGGGAGTGGCGCCGGTGGAATTGGCGCTCCGGCCGCTCGATCCGAATCTGCGCGTACTCGTGTTTCTGTTCGTGGCGGCCGTGATCTCCGCAGTGGCCGTCGCCCTCGCGCCGGGCCTGCGTGTGACGAGCGGGAACCTGGTCCGCGCTGCGCGCGGCGAAGTCACAGCTGATCACCAGCGATCGCGGCTGCGATCGGGCCTCGTGGCGATGCAAATCGGCGCCTGCGCGATGTTCCTGGTCGGCGCGATTGGCCTCATCGACGAAGCGAGGCGGCTGGGAAATCCCGATCCGGGCCTGAGCTACGAGCGCGTCGCGGAGGTTCGAATCGCGCCGCAATTCCGGGTCGAGCTTGCACAGCATCTCGCGTCGGATCCCGCCATCGAACGGGTGGCCGCATCCTGGCGGGTGCCACTGGGCAGCAGCTTGCTGAGCATCGGCGTCATCGCCTCGCAGAGCCGCATCGAACAGAGCGCCGGTTTCATGGTTGTGTCGCCAGACTACTTCCCGCTGTTCGATATCCAGGTCGTCCAGGGGCGCGCTTTCACGGCGCAAGAGGCTGATGACGGCGCGGCGGTGGCCATGGTCAGTGCGGCGACCGCGCGAACGTTGTGGCCCGGTCTCGATCCGATCGGGCAGAGCCTCGAGATCCTGCCGGCGCGCGGCCAGGGAGATCGCCGGCCCGCTCACACCACAGTTCGCATCATCGGCGTGACTGAAGACGTGGTCAGCGGAACCATGCTCGAAGGGATTGACACCACGTGCGTCTATTTCGCGACCGGGTTTGGAGCGCCGGGTGACATGACGGTGCTGGTGCGCAGCCGCACCAATGCAGACGCGGTGAGTGAATCAATGGTACGCGCCGTCGACGCCTTCAACCCCGATGCGCCGTACCAAATCCGCCGAATGCGCGAGATGATGGGTGTCTTCGCCTGGGTGTTCTGGGCGTTCTCGGCGACGGCCTCACTCCTCGGCGTCATCGGCCTGCTGCTCGCGTTTTCGGGCACGTACGCCGTTGTCGCGTATCTGGTCGCGCTGCGTACGCCCGAGTTCGGTATCCGCATGGCGCTTGGCGCCACCGTGCGCGGAATCGTGTCGGGGATGATGAGTGAGACCCTGCGAATCGCCGTCATCGGGCTCGGTGCCGGCCTGGTGGTCATATTCGCGCTGACACGAGCCCTCAATGCGGCCTTCGAGGCGATTCCGACGTTCGGGGCGCGTCCCTTCGTCATTGCGGCGACCATCGTCCTCGCCGCGACGACGTGTGCGGCACTGCTGCCGTCGCTGCGCGCCGCGCGCATCGATCCGTCGAAGGCACTACGCGCGGAGTAGAGAGGCCTCCTACCCCGTGTGGCCAATCGGCTTGGTGTAGTACAAGATGTTCTATACAGGCGACCTTATGCCGTTCAGCGTCCGTCTGGATGGAAACCGAATCGATGATCGATCGACTGGCGCGTGCCAGTGGGTAAGAGTCGTTCGTTCGTTGTTCGTGAAGCAGTCGTGCGATATGCCTCCACGGTTGACGCCGAGAAGACAGGGTACGAACGGCTGAAGCCGCTCATCGGCGCAATCCACTCCGGACGGTCGGACCAGTCTCAGCAGACGGGTCGGATGCGGGTCTTGATGCGGAAGTATCGTGATTTGCTGACGCTGCGTTCGTGCGCGTCGCCGAACGCGATCAGCTGCACACCGTGTTCACGACTGATCGATCAGACTTCTCCGCCTACCGTATGCATGGGAGCCGGCGATTCAGACTGCTCCTCTGAATTCCGGGCGAACCGCCGAGCCGGATATACTCGATGGCAGCCATGACACACCGACTACTTCTCGCCACCGCTGTCGCTGCCATCATTGCCAGCTTCGCTGCCACGGCTCGCGCGCATTTCGTGCTCGTCGCTCCGGCCGCCTCGCTGGTGCAGAACCGGCTGGGTGATCCGCAAAAGATCGCGCCTTGCGGAGGCGTGTCGGGCAACCCCGCTCGCGGGACGCCGCCGAACCCCGGTGTGCCGAGCGGTGCCGTCACCAATGTGAAGGGTGGGACGAACCTTCCGATGATGGTGCAGGAGACGATCTATCACCCGGGTCACTACCGCGTCGCGCTGGCGAGGACGATGCAGCAGCTGCCGCCGGATCCGGTCGTGACGACGGCGCAGACGGAAAAAGGGACGCGCTCGCAGTCAGCGGTGATTCAGAACCCGCCGGTGGCGCCGGTGCTCCTCGACGGGATCTTCGCGCACACGGAGCGGCCGACCCAGAACTTCGAGGCGGAGATTCCCATTCCGAACATCGAGTGCAAGGATTGCGTGTTGCAGGTGATTGAGTTCATGGCCGATCACCCGGGCATCGCGGTGGACGGCGGCCATTCCTACCACCACTGCGCCATCCTCAACATCACCGCCGATCCGAGCAAGCCAATCGACAAGCGCTGGTAAGACTCAACGGAAGGCATTCCCCCCAACACCGAAACCGGTGTTCTCGGTTACAGACGCGTGATCGCCGTCAGCAGGCGTTCGTCCTTGCTGATGCATCTCGAGACATATCTCCCTCCGCGCGCTGGCATCAACCATGCGCTCACCTGCGGCGTGCAGTTTGTGACGCTCCGATTCGCGTCTGTGCTGGCTGCACCGAATTCAGGGGGAGAGCATGTTCAAGGTCGTCATCACGTGCGCAATTGCGATCGCAGGTATTGTTACGGCTTCACCGGCCGAGGCCCAGGACTGCCGCGGCGAAACAGGCATGGTCTGCGGCTTCGTGTGGAACGATGCCAACAACAACGGCATCCAGGATGTTGGGGAGAGCGGAATCGTCAATAAGACGATCACGCTGTTCGATGGAACCGACACCATCGAGGTGACGACCGACGACAGCGGGTTCTTCTACTTTTACGATGTCGATGCCGGCTCGTATACCTTGTCGATCGAGACATCGGTGATTGGACCGACTGCGCAGGCTTCGGAGGCCAACGTCGGATTAGATGACACGATCGATAGTGACGGCACCGCCACTGGCACGACCAGCAGCGTTTCGTTCCAGACGGACAGCAACATTGGAAAGTTCGACTACGACTTCGGGTTCTACACGCCGCAAGCGCTGTCACTCGGAACGGGGACACCCGGCTACTGGAAGAATCATCCCGAAGCGTGGCCCGGCACGATCGTCATCGGCGGTATCAGCTACGATCGCGACGCAGCGATCTACTGGCTGAAGCGCGTGGGCAAGGACAAGACGACGACGATGTTCAGCTCTCTCGTGTCGGCGAAGCTCAATGTGTTGATGGGCAACCAGAGCTCATGCGTCGACGGAACGATTGACCTGGCGGATGCGTGGATGAAGAACTATGGACCCGTGGGGAGTGGCGTCGCAGCTTCGAGCGCCGAATGGGCGGAAGGCCAGCCGCTGCACACCACGCTCGACGACTACAACAACGGGCGCCTGTGCGCTCCGCACCGCAACTAAACTGCGAACTCGAAGGCCGCCCCACTGGATGAAGCATCCCGGGGCGGCCATTACGCGGCTACACCAAACCAGCCTTGTAGAGCGCAAGCAGCTTGGTCCACGCGCGGTCGGCATCGTCCTTCTTGTAGATCGGCTGACCATTCGCCTGCGCCGGCATGTCGGGCACGCACCAGCCGTGCTGCGCCATCGAGTAGACCTCGACCTCCGCGGGCACCTTGGCCGCGTCGAACGCTTCCTTCAGCTTCGTCTTGGCGTCGGGCTGTTGCACGTCGTCGTTGGTCGCGATGCCGAAGTACATCCGTCCCTTGATCTTGGGTGCGAGCAGGTGGGGGCTGTTTGGACGATCGGTGACGAGTCCTCCGCCGTGGAATGACGCGCCCGCACCGATGCGGTCCGGCGCCGCGGCCGCGGTACGGACGACGAGCCCGCCGCCCATGCAATAGCCCTGCGTGCCAATCTTCTTGCTGCGATCGACGGCCTTCTGCGTGTCGAGCCATGCGATGAGAGCTGGCGCGTCTTTCTCGACCGCGCCGTCGGCCTGGATCGAGCCCATCAGCGGCGTGAGCTTGGGCCGCACTTCCTGGAAATTGACCTTCGAGGCATCCTCCCAGATCGGTGCCTTGGAGACGCGATAGAACGGGTTCGGCACGAGCACCGAGTAGCCGCTGCCTGCGAGGCGCTTGGCCATCTCGCGCATCGACGGCCGCAGGCCGAACGCGTCGGGCCAGATAATCACTGCTGGATACGAGCCGCTCGCCGGGTGTATGAATGCGGCATCACAGGTCCCGTCAGGCGTTTTGATGCTGACGTTGGTTTCGGTGACCTGCTGCTGCGCGGCAAGATCGGCTCCCGTGGCAGCCACGATGCCTGCCGCTACTGTCGTGACGAAATCCCGTCGTGTGAGCTCATCGTTTTCCATGTGCTTGATCCTCCCCAGCGGGGAAGAATGATAACTCCGCTACCGACATGACGCGTTGTTCGAAGATGTCGTTCGTGCTGCTTCTGCTGGCGTGTGCTCCTGGCGCAGTTCGCGCCGAGCCGATGCCATGCCTGCAACCGGTGAATGGTGTCACCTGGGTGCGCTGGGAACGCGAGCAGCCGACGCTCGATCGCTGGTGCCAGAGCGTCGGTCCGCCGGTGTTCGCGTCTCTGCCGGTGGCGACGAACGAAATCTCGAGGCTGCTGATCCTGAGCTGGAACGTTCACGTCGGCGGCGGGCACATCGAGAAGCTGGTTGCGAAGATCCGAGGGGATTCGTCGCAGGCGGCCCCCGGGCTCGTGGTGCTGCTGCAGGAAACGTTTCGCGGCGGCGTCGACGTACCCGAGTCCTATCCTGGCGATCTGCGTGTGCCCGCGGCGATCAGGCCGCGTCGCCCGACCCCCGACATCGTTGCGCTGGCACGCAGGCTCGACATGTCGGTCGCCTATGTGCCGTCGATGCGTAACGGCGGTGCAACCGAACTCGAGAGACGTGAGGATCGCGGCAATGCCGTGCTCTCGACCGAGCCGCTCAGCGACATTCGTGCGCTCGAATTGCCGTTCGGCAAGCAGCGTCGGGTGTCGATCGTGGCAACCGTCACCCCCCGTCGCGCACCCGAAGCGCCAATACGTGTCGTCGTCGCGCATCTCGACACGAACAGTGATCGGGTGATCCAGGCAGAGGCGCTGGGAGAACGGATCGCGTTGCTCTCGGACATGCCGCTGATCGTTGGTGGTGATCTGAATTCTCGCCGCGGCTTTCGCGACAAGGCGGTTGCAGCGGTGAGTCGCCTCGTCGAACTCGAATCGTGCGGCACCGGACGAACGAGCCGCTGGCCGCTTCGTCTCGACGTGCCGTTCTTCTTCCTGATCGGGCGTGTCGATTTCATGTTCAGCACGCTTGGATCGCAGGTGATGCGGACGTGCCAGACGCTCGACGATGCGTACGACTCCGATCACCTGCCGCTGCTGCTCGACGTGCGCTACTGATTCACGTTCGTGCCTCGCGAGCTCGCATGTCGGCGCCTGCCGGCACGGGGCTCTGCCGCAACGGCCGTACGATCAACGTGAGCACGAATCCAACTGCCAGCAGTCCTGCCAGCACCTGCAGCGGGGTGTCGTAGATGTGAATGCGATCCGCTCCTTCGGGAAGTGCTGCGCGCGCCCGGTTCGAGAGCTCAGTGATGATGACCGGACCGGCCACGGCCGCCGCGCTCCACGACGTCAGGAGCGCGCCATGGATCGCGCCGACGTTCTCGGGTCCGAAGATGTCCGCCAGGAATGCTGGAATGGTTGCGAAGCCGCCGCCGTACATCGTGAAGATGATGAACAACGCGACCTGAAAGAGCAGCCAGTTGGACGATGAGGCGAGGCCGGGAATGAGGAGAAAGAGGATGAACTGCGTGACGAAGAAGACCAGATAGGTGTTGCGGCGGCCGATGTAGTCCGAGCCGGACGCCCACATGAAGCGGCCGCCCGCATTGAACAGGCTGATGATCGACACGACGAGGGCGGCCTGCGCCGCGGTGCGGTTGAACATGTCCTGCATCATCGGCGACGCCTGCGCGAGGATGCCGATGCCGGCAGTGACGTTGATGAACAAGATGCCCCAGAGCAGATAGAACTGCGGTGTCTGGATCGCGTGATTCCGGCTCACGCTGACGTCGGTGATCATCGCGCTCTTCTTGACTGGTCCCGACCAGCCTTCGGGCTTCCAGCCGGGAGGCGGCCGGCGCAGCAGGCGCGCACCGGCGAGCATGATCACCATGTAGGTGGCGCCCAGCGCCATCACGGTGTTGGCGACACCAATGCGATCCATGAAGTAGACGTTCAGGTATCCGGCGAGAAATGCCCCGCCGCCGAATCCCATGATGGCCATGCCGGTCGCCATGCCGCGTCGATCGGGAAACCACTTGACCAGCGTGCTCACCGGCGAGATGTAGCCGAGGCCGCACCCGATGCCGCCGATGATCCCCATGCCGAGGAATACGAGGAACGATTGCGATTGGGCGAGACCAAACCCTCCGATCAGGAGGCCGGTGCCGAAGAACAGTGCGGCGGCGGTCGCAGCGACGCGCGGTCCGCGGCGCTCCACCCAGGGACCACCGAACGCGGCGCTCAGGCCGAGCAGCACGAGCGCGGTAGTAAACGTCGTGTAGGGCGGACTGAACCACCAGGGCGAGTCAGGAAAGAGCTGCTGGATCGGTCGATTGAAGGTGCTCCACGCGTACACCGAGCCGATGCAGATGTGGACGAGGACGGCCCCGACGGGAATACGCCAGCGGTGCTCGGACATGCGCCAGATCCTGCCGCGAATGGCGGAACGCGCGCAACCAGGTAGCGCAGGGACGCCTATCGTGCCGCTGCGACCGAGGCCTGGGGCGGCTCGATGCCGAATCGCTGGCGCTTGAGGTACAGCCCCTTGCGTGAGAGGCCGAGCATCGCCGCGCTTTCCTCCATGCGGCCGCCGCACTTCTTCATCGCGTACTGCACCATTTGTTGCTCGAGATAACTGACAGCGGCCGGCAGCGGTTGATCGAGGCGGACCACGACTTCCGTCGGTTCGAGAACCCGTTCCGAGGCCGGAATCGTGCGACGTGATGCCGCGATCTCCGGCGACAGATGCTCAGGCATGATCACCGCGCCCGACTCGGCGAGCGCGGCGAGGCGTCGCATCTCATTCGACAACTGCCGTACATTGCCTGGCCATCGATAGAGCACCAGGTACTCCAATGTCTCTTCGGCGAGTCGAAGATCGCCCTTCGAGTACTCCTGCGCGAATTTCTGCAAGTAATGATTGGCGAGGATCGGAATCTCCACGCGACGTTCGCGCAGCGGTGGCAGGTGCAGGGGGACGATGCTGAGGCGGTAGAACAAGTCCTCGCGGAAGCGGCCCTGGCTGACCAGGGCACCGAGGTCGGCATTGGTGGCGACGATCAGGCGCACGTCGACGCGTGTCGGATGCGCCTCGCCGATCGGGTGAATCTCGTTCGATTCCAGGAAGCGCAGCAGCTTGGGCTGGACGTCGAGGCTGGTGTCGCCAATTTCGTCGAGGAACAGCGTGCCGCCAGCGGCGGCGCGCACGACGCCCTGGAAGTTGTCAACCGCGCCGGTGAAGGCGCCCCGGCGATGGCCGAACAACTGCGAGTCGAGCATCTCTTTCGGCGTCGACGTGCAATTGAATGGCAGGAAGATCGACTGCGCGCGCGCGGAGCACGCGTGGATTGTGCGGGCGAGCACTTCCTTGCCGGTGCCGGTTTCGCCGGTGATGAGGACGGAGACGTTGGTCGGCGCGATCCGGCGTGCGACCTTGAGGATGTCCTGCATCTCCTCGGCGAGGAAGATGGCACCTCCCTGGCTTTCGACCGGGTCGGCGGGCCAGAGCGCCGCACGATTGCGCTCCTCCGCGCGCGCGCGTTCAAGTGCGAGTGCGGCTTTCCCGAGGCGGAGGATGTTACTGAGAAGGATTGCCTTGATTGGGTCATTTGGTGTCTGACACAACAGCGCCAGATCTTCACCTTTGTTCTGACCTAGAGGAATGAAGGAGACTTGCTCGGCGTTGATCGGAGAAGTGCGCAACTTGGTTATAGACACTTCTGGTGAGCACTCTGTGGCCTGGATTGCGTCTACTAGCTCACTGCCGAGAAGGTAGGGGTTGTGCGATAGGTCGAACGCGCTGGCCAATGACCCGGCAAGTCGGGAGCTGAGTACTAATTCAGACAGCAGGCTCCTATCGCGTGCATCGGGGCCCGTTGCGCCCGCGACCATTGATCCGGACTCTTTCTCAGCACATACGTTTCCCTGTTCTCGCCAGATCCTCTGCGCTCTCTTGTGGGAGAAGCTTTGAAGCTCCGGGCGGTTCGCCTCAATCTCTGAACACACGTGCCAAAACAGCCCGATGTGCTCGCGCAGGTTCCAGGCACCTAACTCGCTTGCTCGAAGTATCGAGCGCGACGTATCCATATGGCGCTGGGTCTTCACAGTTGCGTGCGCTCTCAACATGAGCGCGGTGCACATCGTCTTACGATCGGCAACCTTTCGGGCCTCCTCGATTGCGATATCCGAAAGCCGAGAGGCCTCATCCCATCGACGGAGGCGCAGCATAAGCCGTACTCGTGTGATGAGACTAGAACGCGCCGGAAACGGCATATCCGTTTTGGCGCTATTTTGAAGCCCGGCGAGTGTGTCGAGTACCTCCTCGCATTCGCCTAACCGGTTCGTTGCAATATACAACCGAGCTAACCCGTCGAGCGCGCTTTGGCGAACCTCATCGAGCTTGCTGTCGGCGAGACTCGCCAGGATCCGTTCGGCTTTTGCGAACTTCCCAGTCTCAAGATACAAGTGCCCAAAGTTATTGAGCACAGTTGATTCAAATGCGCCGGAGATCGCCCCGGATCTCTTGGCCCGCTGTAGGTGTTCTTCTGCTGATCGAAGGTCTGAGTTGAAAAACTCAATACAGAACGCGTTGATCTCGCAGAGTTGCTGTAGCCATGCGTTTGGATGTGTTTCAAGCAGCGAGAACGCGATTCGCAGGTGCCGCCGTGCTTGTTCCAGATTACCGAGCTGTGCTTCCTGACGAGCGACCGACTCGTGGAGGAAAGCCGTTATGTGCGGGTCGGCCGCGCGCATAGCCAGGCGACGCACATCAGCGAGCAAAGGGCTAACGACCTCTGGGGGTTGTCGCTCTGAAATTATCCTAAACATCGCGAGTGCAGATCGCGCGGCCTGGCCACTATCACCATTCTCTTTTGCCGAGAGCAGGGAGCGTTGAAGGCTTTGTATCGCTTCTTCGATATGGCCAAAATCGCGCGCAACCGTGCCGAGAATCGCTTCGCATCTCGCATGACCGCGGGTGCAGTCCGGCCGGTTCAAGATGTGACGAGCTAACTGGCTTGCTGACTCTAGTCTTCCTGTGTGTGCCAGCGATTCGCAGATGAGTAATTGGTGATCGAACGAAGGTAACCGAAAAACGTCCTTGAGCGCAGCCGCACAGTTCCCGACGATCTGGTCAAAGCGACCTTGGCGAAACAGTGACTCGACTTCGGAGTAGCTGAGGGGCATAGCCTGTCTCCGGGTGTGGTGGAGCCGTTGGAAGGTTCTAAGAATGTCTCCTAGCCGTGACGCTGTTGAAACGCTACGAGCTTATTGATCTTGAGACGACCCTTCGAAAAGTGCTCGCCGAGTGTGTTTGCTAGCTGCTCGAACGCGTACACATGTCTGTGGCTGAAGACATCAGCGCGTGGTGAGTATGCCGTCAACACACCGTGAAAGTCACCTTGGGGGCCGACGACGGGGGTGCTAACTGCGCTCCGCGGACGAGGATCAAGCATTAAGGACGCCTGTCCAAGATCCAAGGTCGCATCAGAGTTACTAATCGTTTGGCGATTCGCCGCGACCCATCCGGTTACCCGTTCCCCAGGCCGGATCCGGAGTCCGACGACCGCTCGAAGTCTTTCATCGCTCACGTGCTCGCACACGAGATCATCGGTGTCGGAATAGTACCGGAAGTATGCACAGCCACTCGATGGAGTCAGTGTGCGAACTGCCTGCCCGAGGGCAGTCATGACGTCACCGACACTTCGAGCGTCTGAAATCGACTGGCGCGTTGCCGCCAATATCGCGCCATCAGCAGCGGCTGCTCGAATTTCCTCGAGAGCGCTCGACCCGGAGCCGGTATCCGCAGCGTTGTGGGTTACGGCGAGTGTCCGCGCCTGCCCACCGGCCTCGTCTGCGGCCACTACCATTTCCTGGTAGCCAGCAACGAATTCATCTACGACCAACGGGTCGTACATCGTTCCTCGACGTTCGCGTAGGATCGTAAACGCTTCAGCAACGCTAAGTCGGGGTCGATATGGGCGGTCTGAGTTCAGGGCGTCGAAGCAGTCAACAACCGAAAGAATCCGAGCGCCTAATGGAATGTCAGTTCCAGAGATCCCGCTTGGATAGCCTTGCCCATTCCAATGCTCATGGTGATGTCGAACTATAGGCACCACAGGATAGGGAAAGCGAATTGACGACAGTAAGTCCGCTCCGATGTCTGCGTGTCGCTTCATTGTCTCGAATTCTGCAGGCGTCAGCTTTCCGGGCTTATTCAAAATGTGCTCAGGTATTGCCAACTTGCCCATGTCGTGTAGCAGTGCGGCGGCCTCTATAGCTTTGAGCTGAGACGGCTCTCGCACTCCGAGTCGCTTCGCCAATTCGACTGCATACACTTGAACTCGTCTGATGTGGCCATGCGTGATTTGGTCCTTTGCGTCGACTGCCATCGCCAGCGTTTCGATGGTGGACAGATAGAGGTCGTTAACTTGTGTGACGTGCCGGTTGGCATCGGCGAGCCGGCCCAGAGACGTTCTGAAGGTGAGGTACGTGATAGCTAGGATGGGGAGGATGACGCTTACGGCTGTGAGGTCAATGCTCTGACGATACGTCACGAGTAGCATCGCCACCGATGCCCCGCCGACATAGTTCAAACCGACCCACGCGAAGTTCTGCTTCCAAATTTCAATCGGAGAGCTCGACTTCTCGTAGGCAACAGCGATCGCAACGAAGAAGCTGTTGATCGCGAAGTACGAGGCTGATAGGACTGCGACAGGGAAAATAATCTCTTCGAGTCTTGGCGAGGAAGGCGTCTGTGGGAGAAGAATTCGAAACAGGTGCGCGGCCACCCAAATCGCCGTGGCCGCCGCGCAGATGTTAAATGCGGCCCGAACCTTCGAGTGACGGCGACTGCTCGCCCAGCTGCTAAGAATTATTGCGTCCAGCGTGACAATGATGGTCGCTGCGGATGCACCGAACAACAGGACAGCTGCAAATACGAACGCCTCCGAAACGGAGATCCTAGCGTTGATGGACGGCAGCTTAATGCTGAACGAACCGGTCAGGAATGCGAGCCCCGCCAGTACCAGCCACTCGTGGTTTGGCGGTGCGACGATTAAGTCATAGACCGAAGCCCCGACAGCTAGCGTCCCCGCTACGACTATTGCCGTTATGTAAACTCGGGCCCCTAGCGAGAGCCTGGTAGCGCGATGCGGCATCCCCCCACCGGGCCTCCTTAGCCCAGCAGGCGTTATATCGGCTTAATCGCCCCAGATAATTAATCTGCTCATTTTTGCACCTCGGTTGAAATTGCTCTCTTCACAAACTGGCTTCTAGTCGGACCACACGATACCGTCGGACCACACGATACCGTCGGACCACACGAT